>DASYVA010000239.1 GCA_036000645.1 Candidatus Methylomirabilis sp. | reverse complement strand
CTCCCCCTCCTCTCCGTCTGGGCCACTCCCGCGACGATCATCGCCACCACAGCAGCCATCAACCTGCGGCACCTCCTGATGGGAGCCTCCCTTACGCGGGTCCTCCAAGGGGTTCCCCGGCGGCTCCTGGCCACGGTCGCCTTCGGCCTCACGGACGAGACCTACGCCCTGGTCATGAGCCGGGCGCAGCGCCGGCGGCTCTTCCCCGCCTACGTGCTCGGGAGCTTCTGCGCGATGTACGTCGGGTGGAACGCCGGGACGGCCCTCGGGGCCGCGCTCGGCACCCTCATCGGACCCCCGGAGCGCTACGGCCTGGACTTCGCCGTGACCGCCGTCTTCATCGCTCTCCTGACGTTCTTCCTCGAGGGCCGTCCCGCCTGGACCGTCCTGGGAGCGGCAGCGGCCATCAGCATCGGCGGGGTGCTGCTCCTGCCCAGCAACAGCCACCTGATCGCGGCGGGGCTGGGAGGAAGCCTCGTGGGCGCGGCCCTGGAGCGCCGATGAGGGTCGACGTCGCGCTCATCATCCTAGGAATGGCGGCAGCGACCTACCTCACGCGGGCAGGTGCCACCCTCGCCCTGGGAGACAGGTCCCTGCCGGGGCCGATCGAGCGCTGGCTCCGGCACGTCCCCCTCGCCATCCTGACGGCCCTCGCGATCCCGGGCCTCCTGTTC
This sequence comes from Candidatus Methylomirabilis sp., assembly GCA_036000645.1. Classification (NCBI taxonomy): domain Bacteria; phylum Methylomirabilota (SeqCode); class Methylomirabilia (SeqCode); order Methylomirabilales (SeqCode); family Methylomirabilaceae (SeqCode); genus Methylomirabilis (SeqCode); species Methylomirabilis sp. (SeqCode). The sequence continues at coordinate 4,417 of DASYVA010000239.1, read as the reverse complement.
ACAGGAGGGGTGGTGGACCTGCCGCGACTCGCCCCCCGCCTGGTGGGAGGGCTGCTCACCTTCTACCTCGCGCGCCGAACCCGCAACCTCTTCGCGGCCGTCGCGGCGGGGGTGCTCGCGTATCTGGGGGTGCTGCGGCTCCTGACCTGAGAGGCTTCCCGGCGCGAAGAGTCTTGCGTCTCCCGCGCAGGGGGTGCTATCATCCCCACCACTCCATCGGTTTTCCCATCCGCTTCCGCCCACCACAGGAGGGTACGATGCGCGAGCATCCCATATCCCGCACGGGCTTGTGCGCCCTGGGGGCACTGCTTCTGGGCGCTTCGCTGGCCAGCCCCGGGTCCGCCGGGTTCCCCGAGAAGGCCATCGAGATCATCGCCCCCGCCAACCCCGGCGGCGGCTGGGACCTCACCTCCCGCTCGACGGCCAAGGTCCTCACCGAGGAGAAACTGGTCACCCAGCCCATCGCGGTCAGCAATATGCCCGGCGGCAGCGGGGCCGTGGCCATCTCCCACGCGATCACCCGGCGGAAGGGTGACGGCCACCTCCTGATCGCGGCCTCGCCGTCCCTCACCTTTACGCTGGCTCTCAAGCGCGTTCCCTACACCTACAAGGATGTGACGCCCATCGCGGCCATCGCCACCGACTACGGCGCGATCGTCGTCCGGAAGGACTCCCCCTACAAGAGCCTGAAGGACCTCCTCGACGCCTACCGGAAGAACCCTGCCGACGTCTCCGTGGCCGGCGGCTCCGCCCCCGGCAGCCAGGACCACGTGAAGTTCGCCAAGGTCATCAAGGCGGCGGGGATGGACCCCACCAAAGTGAAGTACGTTCCGCACCAGGGGGGCGGGGAGGCGATGGCCTCCCTCCTCGGCGGGCACACGGCGGTCGCCCCCGTGGACATCTCTGAGATCGTGGGGCAGGTGGAGGCGGGGGAGGTCCGCATCCTCGCGGTCCTCTCGGACAAGCGCCTGGGCGGCAGCTTGAAGAACGCCCCCACCGCCGTTGAGCAGGGGGTGAACGCGACCTTCATCGTGTGGCGGGGGTTCTATGCGGCGCCGGGAATCTCGAAGGAGGCGGCCGACTTCTGGGTCACGACGCTGGGGAAGATGGTGAAAAGCGAGGGCTGGAAGAAGACACTGCAGGCCAACAAGTGGTTTGACTACTACGTCGGCGGGGCGGAGTACGCGCGGTTCCTGAACGAGGACCTGGAATCGGGGGAGACGCTCCTCAAGGAGCTGGGCTTCCTCAAGTGAAAGCGATCGCGCACGACCGGGCGGCGGCCCTGGCCATCCTGGCCGGAGCCGTCGCCTACCTCGTCGGGGCTCGGCGGCTCGTTTCCCCCGCGATGGCCGACCCGCTCGGTCCCACCGCTTTCCCCACCCTTCTCGGCGGATCGCTCACCCTCCTGGCGGTCCTCCTGCTCCTCTTCCCACCCGCTCCTCCCGGGGGGGCGGCGCCGGCCGGTGGCAAGGGGCTCGTCCGATTCGGCCGATCGGGTCTCGCCATCGCCCTCCTCGTGGGGAACACCCTGACCATGGAGTGGCTGGGCTATCCCCTCTCCACGTTCGCCTTCCTCCTCGGGGCGCTGGCCGTCCTGGGCGAGAAGCCCTGGCCCCGGGGCCTGCTCTTCAGCCTGAGCTTCACCGCAGCCCTCTACCTGCTCTTCGGGCGCGTGCTGCACCTCACGCTGCCGGTCGGGACGCTCTTCGGGGGGCGCTGAAATGGAGGAACTCCTGGGCCACATGGCCTACGGGTTCTCCGTCGCCCTCGCACCGGTGAACGTGGGGTACGCCCTCCTCGGGGCGCTGGTCGGGACCCTCATCGGCGTCCTCCCCGGCATCGGCCCCGTGAGCGGCATCGCCATCCTGATCCCCATCCTCTACGGCATGCCGCCCGCCTCCGCCATGATCCTCCTCACCGGGCTCTACTACGGGACGATGTACGGCGGCTCCACCACCTCCATCCTGGTCAACGTCCCCGGGGAGGCCTCCTCGGTCGTCACCACCCTGGACGGCTACCAGATGGCGCTCCAGGGGCGGGCCGGGCCGGCCCTCGCCATCGCAGCCATCGGCTCGTTCATCGCCGGGACCGTCAGCATCGTCTTCATGATGCTCTTTTCCCTCCCGCTGGCCCGCCTGGCCCTGAAGTTCGGCCCGGCCGAGTACTTCTCCCTGATGGTCCTGGGCCTCTCCAGTGTCACCAGCCTGGCAGGGGCTTCCCTCACGAAGGCCCTCATCTCCACGGTCTTCGGGCTCATGCTGGCGACGGTGGGGGTGGACCTGTCCACGGGGACGGCCCGCTACACCTTCAACCTGCCGCAGCTCCTGGACGGGATCTCCTTCATCGTAGCCGCGATCGGCCTCTTCGCCGTCTCGGAGGTCCTCCTGGCCATCGAGGAGATCCACGCGGGCGAGCGACGGCGCGCGCTCACGGTGGGGCGGATCTGGCTCTCGTGGCGGGAATTCAAAGAGAGCCTGGGGGCGATCCTGCGGGGAACGGGGATCGGGTTCTACATCGGCGTCCTGCCAGCCGCCGGTGCCACGATTGCCTCCTTCATGGCCTACAACGTGGAGAAGCGGCTGGCGAAGGACCCGGAGGCGTTTGGGAGGGGCGACATCCGCGGGGTCGCCTCTCCGGAGTCCGCCAACAACGCCGCCGTCGTGGGGAACATGGTCCCCCTCCTCAGCCTGGGCATCCCGGGCTCCTCGACCACCGCCCTGATGCTCGGGGCCCTCATGATGCTCGGGGTCCAGCCGGGGCCGCTGCTCTTCCAGAAGCACCCGGACGTCACCTGGGGCCTCATCGCCAGCATGTACGTCAGCAACACCATGCTCCTCATCCTGAACCTGCCCCTGGTCGGTCTCTGGGTTCGGATCCTGGACATCCCGGAGCGGATCCTCTATCCGCTGATTCTCGCCATCTCCGTCATCGGGGTCTACGGCGTCAGCAACAGCCTCCTCGACCTGTACCTGGGGATCGGGTTCGGCCTCGTGGGGTACTACATGCGGCGGCACGACTATCCCCTCGCCCCCGCGGTCCTGGGCCTCGTGCTCGGCGGGATCATGGAGCAGTCGCTCCGCCAAGCCCTCGTCCTCTCCGACGGCTCCTACTGGACCCTCATGAACCGCCCCCTCTCCCTGGTCCTCCTGATCCTGGCCGCCTGTTCCCTCGTCGCCCCCTACCTCATCACCGCGTTCCGGAGACTCCGGGTGGTTGCTCCGGCCGCGTAGCCTGAGCGGGCGGGAGCAAGCCGAGAGAAACGAGCTCGGGCTTGACATCCCACAGTGGTCACAGGTACAAAAGTGGCCTCCCCCCGGTGGTGACAGTTCGGCGTCTCGCGCGGCTTTCCGGACAAATTATGGTGGAAGAAACGCCCGGCCGTGTTGAGGGAGGCGGTTCCCCGTGTCTCCCGAAGGTCCCCCAGCGCGTATCCATAGGCCTTGCGCGGGAAGTTGGGGGGCGAGGTATTTTGTCCCAGCCGCCCGTGGGCTGGGCTGCCTGAGCGCCCAGCGACCCTTTCGGCGATAGCGCGCCGATCGACCCCCCATGGGTTCTTCGACGGCTGGCCGGGTGAGCGGCGGCTTGGTGACAGGGAGGCCCAGCCGAAATGCGGCCGGGAGGGTCCATCCGGTCGGTGATCGTCCACGACCACAAACTGGTCAGGGAAGGGCTCCGCCTGATCCTCAGCAGGGACGAAAGCATCGAGATCGTCGGCGAATTGGCCCACGGGCCCCGGACGATCGATGCCATCAGCGAGCTGAAGCCGGACGTCGTCCTGCTAGACCTCAGCGCGCCCGAGAAGGACGGGATTGACCTCATCCGGGAGATCAAGGTGAGAACGCCCGCAACCAAGGTGGTCCTGCTCACCGCCGCGCTGGACGAGGCTGCGACCCTGAGGGCCCTGAAGGCCGGCGCGCAGGGATACCTCTCGAGGCATGCTGGCGCCTCCGACCTGATCAAGGCGATTCGAACGGTGCTCCAGGGGGAGCTGTGGGTAGAGCGGAAGCTGATCCCCAGGCTGCTGGAGGCAGAAGCCTTCAGCGATCCCAAAGCGGAAAGCGCCCGGGAGAGTTCGGGCGAGGAGCTGACCGGAAGGGAGAGGGAGATTCTCCGCCTGCTCGCCTCCGGCAGCACAAATAAAGAGATCGGCCAGGCCCTCTCCATCAGCGAGAAGACGGTCAAGAACCATCTGAACAGTATCTTCAAGAAACTCCAGGTCACCCGGCGGCTCAAAGCCATCCTCTACGCGATCCAGCGGGGCCTGAGCTAGGCCTTTTTCCCGAAAGGAAGGCACCCAAAGGCCGATTGACGGTCGCCCGCTCGCAGTTTTTCTCTAGCAAATTGGACTCATGGGCTTCCTACCCGCCTTCCTCCTGAGGATCCTCAAAGCGGCAGCCGGGCCCGAATCAGGCCAAGG
>DASYVA010000238.1 GCA_036000645.1 Candidatus Methylomirabilis sp. | reverse complement strand
GTCATGCCGGGGGACAACGTCACCATGACGGTGGAGCTCATCACCCCCATCGCCATGGAGAAGGAGCTCCGGTTCGCCATCCGGGAGGGGGGGAAGACGGTGGGGGCGGGGGTCATCAGCGAGATCCTGGGGTAGGGCGCGCCAGCGCCGCGGGAGAAGGGCGGCACGAGAGGCCCATGGAGAACCAGAAGATCCGGATCCGGCTGAAAGCGTACGACCATCGGATCCTGGACCAGTCCATCAAGGAGATCGTCAGCACCGCCCAGCGGACCGGGGCCCGGGTCTCGGGGCCCATCCCGCTTCCGACCCGGATGAGCCGGTACACGGTGCTGCGGTCCCCGCACGTGGACAAGAAGTCGCGGGAGCAGTTCGAGATCCGGACCCACGCCCGCCTGCTGGACATCCTGCAGCCGACCCCGCAGACGGTGGACGCCCTCATGCGGCTCGACTTGCCGGCCGGCGTCGACGTAGAGATCAAGCTGTGAGCGGACGGCCGGCGCCCGCGCGGAGCAGGAGCGTCCGGGAGGCCGGGGAGCGGTGATGCCGATTGGCCTGCTCGGGACGAAGGTGGGGATGACGCAGCTCTACGCCGCCGACGGCCGGGTGGTGCCGGTGACCATCATCGCCGCCGGGCCCTGCCCGATCGTGCAGCGGAAGCGGTCGGCGGGGGACGGCTACGATGCGATCCAGATCGGCTACCAGCCGGTCCAGGCGAAGCGGGTGACGAAGCCGCTCCAGGGCCACTTCGCCAAGCACGGGGTGGCCCCCACCCGCTACCTGCGCGAAATCCGGATCGCGGCGGATGCCCCCTATGAGCCGGGCCAGACCCTCACCGTGACGCTCTTCACGGAGGGGGAGGCGGTGGAGGTGACCGGGGTCTCGAAGGGGAAGGGGTTCCAGGGCGGAGTGAAGCGGTGGCACTACCGGGGTGGGCCCGCCAGCCACGGGTCCATGTTCTACCGGGCCCCTGGCTCCATCGGCGCCTCCTCCTTCCCCTCGCGCGTCTTCAAGGGGCACCACATGCCCGGCCGGATGGGCGGGGATCGCGTGACGGTGACGGGGCTCCGGGTAGTGCGGATCCTCCCGGAGAAGCACCTGCTGCTGATCAGCGGGGCTGTCCCCGGCCCCCGCGGGGGCCTGGTGGCGGTGAGCAAGGCGAGGTAGGGACGGATGGCGGGCCGCGTCCTGGATGTCCTGACCATGGAGAACGTGAAGGTCGACCAGGTCGCCCTGCCGGAGGGCGTCTTCGCTGTCCCCCCGCAGGCGCATCTCGTCCACCAGATGGTCCGCTTCCAGCAGAATGCCCGGCGGCAGGGGACGGCCTCTACCAAGACGCGCTCGGAAGTGAGCGGCGGAGGGCGGAAGCCCTGGCGGCAGAAGGGGACGGGGCGGGCCCGGGCCGGCACCATCCGCTCTCCCCTCTGGCGGCACGGAGGGACGGTCTTCGGCCCCAAGCCCCGCTCCTACGCCCTGGCCCTTCCCCGCGCCGTGCGGCGGCAGGCCATGCGCGTGGCCCTCAGCGCGAAGGCAGAGGCCGGGGCCATCCGGGTCCTGGACGGGCTCAGCCTGGAGAAGCCCAGCACCAAGGCGTTCCGGGGCGTGCTCCAATCGCTGCAGGTGCGGGGGCGGGCGCTGGTCATCCTCCCGCAGGAGGATGAGGTGGTGATGAAGTCTGCCCGGAACCTTCCGACGGTGAAGGTCCTGCCGGCCCGCGGGTTGAACGTGTACGACATCCTGGCCGCCGATACGCTCCTCTTCACCCGCGACGCGCTCGCCCTCGTGGGAGAGGCCTGGCAGTGATGGACCCGCACCGGATCATCCGCCGGGCACGGGTCACGGAGAAGGGGACGGCGCTCCGCGGGCAGAACAAGTACGTCTTCGAGGTGGACCGGCGGGCCAACAAAATCGAGATCAAGCGGGCCATCGAGGCCCTCTTCGGGGTGACCGTCACCGCGGTCCACGCCCTGAACGTGTCCGGGAAGGCGAAGCGCGTGGGCCGCTTCCAGGGTCGGACCAGCGACTGGAAGAAGGCCATCGCCACGCTGAAGGAAGGGCAGACGATCGAGTTCTTCGAAGGAACCTAGGGGAAGGCACGAGCGATGCCAGTGAAAACCTACCGGCCGGTGACACCGTCCCGGCGGACGATGACCACGGCGACCTTCGAGGAGGTGAGCAAGCGCCGGCCGGAGAAGGCCTTGCTTCAGCCCCTGCAGAAGACCGGCGGCCGGAATATGTGGGGCCGCATGACCGTCCGCCACCGGGGGGGCGGCCACAAGCGGATGTACCGGCGGATCGACTTCAAGCGGGATAAGGTCGGGGTGCCGGCGAAGGTGGCGGCCATCGAGTACGACCCCAACCGGTCCGCCCGGATCGCCCTCCTCCACTACGCGGACGGGGAGAAACGGTACATCCTGGCGGCCGAGGGACTCCAGGTGGGGGACACCCTGATGGCGGGGCCCGAGGCGGACATCCGGGTGGGGAACGCCCTGGCGCTCCGGGACATCCCGGTCGGGGTCACCGTCCACAACGTGGAGATGCGGCGGGGGAAGGGGGGCCAGATGGTCCGCTCGGCCGGCGCCTTCGCCCAGTTCATCGCCAAGGAGGGGGACCGGGCCCTCCTGCGGCTGCCCTCGGGGGAGGTCCGGAAGGTCCACCTCGACTGCATGGCCACGATCGGGCAGGTGGGCAACCTGGAGCACGAGAACGTCTCCCTCGGGAAGGCGGGCCGCTCCCGCTGGCTCGGGATCCGGCCCTCGGTCCGGGGCGTGGCCATGAACCCCCACGACCACCCCCTGGGCGGCGGGGAGGGGAAGTCCTCGGGGGGCCGGCACCCCTGCAGCCCCTGGGGGAAGCTGGAGCGGAAGACCCGGCGCAAGCGCCTGCAGTCCGATCAGGAGATCGTGAATCGCCGAAAGTAGGAGTCGCGCATGGGACGCTCGCTGAAGAAGGGCCCGTACGTCGAGCCCAAGCTGCTGAAGCGGGTCGAGGAGATGAACCGGAGCCGGGACAAGAAGGTCCTGAAGACCTGGTCTCGCCGCTCGACCATCACCCCGGAGTTCGTGGGGCACACACTGGCCGTGCACAACGGGAAGAAGTTCATCCCCGTCTACGTCACGGAGAACATGGTGGGGCACAAGCTGGGCGAGTTCGCCCCGACCCGGACCTTCCGGGGGCACGGGGCCCACACGGCCCGCTCCACCGCGTTGAAGTAGGAGTCGGAGCCCGTGGAGGCGCGCGCCGTCGCAAAATTCGTCCGGGTCCCGCCCCGGAAGGCCCGGTGGGTCATCGATCTGATCCGGGGGCGGGAGGTCTCCGCTGCGCTGGCGGCGGTGCGGTTCACGCCGAAGCAGGCGGCCCGGATCATCGAGAAGGTCCTGAAGTCGGCCCTGGCCAACGCCCAGCACAACCACGGCGTCCGGGACCCGGACCGGCTCTACGTGAAGACGGCCTTCGTGGACCAGGGCCCGGTGCTGAAGCGGTTCCGGCCCCGGGCCATGGGGCGGGCCACGCCCATCCACAAGCGGATGTCCCACATCACCATCGTCCTGGAAGAGCGGCCGGGGCCGAAGAAATAGGGGGAAGCCGTGGGGCAGAAGACTCATCCGCTGGGATTCCGGCTCGGGGTGATCAAGACCTGGAAGTCCCGGTGGTTCGCCACCCGGAAGTACGCCGACACCCTGCACGAGGACCTGGCCATCCGCCGGTGGATCAAGTCCCGGCTCTACCACGCCGGGATCTCTTCCATCGAGATCGAGCGCAAGGCGAGCCAGGTCCGCATTATTGTCCATACGGCCCGGCCGGGCATCATCATCGGGAAGCGGGGGGCCGAGGTGGAGAAGTTGCGGCAGGATCTGGCCCGGATGGTCCGGGCCAAGGACATCCACCTCGACATCGCCGAGGTCCGGAAGGCCGAACTGGACGCCCAGCTGGTAGCGGAACAGGTGGCCGGCCAGCTCGAGCGGCGCGTGGCCTTCCGGCGGGTGATGAAGAAGGCGGTGACCTCCTCGTTGCGGCTGGGAGCCCAGGGGGTCCGGATCGCCTGCGCCGGCCGCCTGGCGGGGGGCGAGATCGCCCGGCGCGAGTGGTACCGGGAAGGGCGGGTCCCGTTGCATACGCTCCGAGCCGACATCGACTTCGGGTTCGCGCAGGCCTACACCACCTACGGGGTCATCGGCGTGAAGGCCTGGATCTTCCACGGGGAGGTCCTGCCGGAGGGGCGGCGAGACGGGCTGCCCGAGCTGGGGCTGCTCACGCCCCCGCGCGACCGGCGCCGGGAGGACCGGGAGGGGCGCCGCCCCCGGCGGGGCGCCAC
>DASYVA010000237.1 GCA_036000645.1 Candidatus Methylomirabilis sp. | reverse complement strand
GATCCCGGCCACCGTGGAGTACCTGGGGAGAGGAACCATGGTGTCCCCGTGGCCCCCCAGGACGAAGGCGAACGTGTTCTCGACGGAGACCTGCAATTCCTGGGCGATGAAGGTCCGGAACCGGGCGGCATCCAGCACCCCCGCCATTCCCAGGACGCGGTGGGCCGGGAAGCCGCTCCGCTTCCAGGCCAGTTGCGCCATGGCGTCCAGGGGGTTGCTGACCACGACGAGAATGGCGCTCGGGGAGCGCTTCGCCACCTCGTCGGTGACGCCTCCCACGATCTTCGCGTTCGTCTGGAGGAGGTCATCCCGCGTCATGCCGGGCTTGCGGGCGATCCCGGCCGTGATCACCACCAGGTCGGAGTCGGCCGTGGGGTCGTAGCTGTTGGTCCCGGTGAGGCGGCAGTCGTAGCCCCCCACCGGCCCCGCCTCCAGGAGGTCCAGCGCCTTCCCCTGGGGGAGCCCCTCGATGATATCCACCAGCACCACGTCAGCCAGCTCCTTCTCGACCAGGAGCTGGGCCACCGTGGCCCCCACGTTTCCCGCGCCCACCACCGTCACTTTCGGCCGCATCGGCTTGCCTCCGTCCCCGCCCCCCCGGGCCCCGACCCGGCCTACATGTTCTCGATCAGGGCCGTCGCGAACGCAGAGCACTTCAGCTCGGTGGCCCCTTCCATCAGCCGGGCGAAGTCGTAGGTCACCCGCTTTTGCGCGATGGTGGCCGCCATGGCGTCGGTGATCTTGCCGGCCGCCTCCGGCCAGCCCAGGTGCTCGAACATCATGGCCCCGGACAGGATGACGGAGCCCGGGTTCACTTTGTCCAGGCCCGCGTACTTGGGGGCGGTGCCGTGGGTGGCCTCGAAGATGGCATGCCCGGTCTCGTAGTTAATATTGGCCCCGGGGGCGATCCCGATCCCCCCCACCTGCGCTGCCAGGGCATCGGAAATATAGTCCCCGTTCAAGTTGGTGGTGGCGATGACATCGTACTCGTCGGGCCGGGTCAGGATCTGCTGCAGGAAGGCATCGGTGATGGCGTCCTTGATCAGGAGCCTCCCCGCCGGGGGCTTCCCGCCGCACTCGTCCCACCCGACCGTGAACGCCCCGAACTCCCGCTTCGCCAGGGCGTACCCCCAGGCCTTGAAGGCCCCTTCCGTGTACTTCTGGATGTTCCCCTTGTGCACCAGCGTTACGCTGCGCCGCTTGTGCCGGAGGGCGTACTGGATGGCCGCCCGGATGAGCCGCTCGCTCCCCTCGGTGGAGACCGGCTTGATCCCGATGGCCGAGGAGGCCGGGAAGCGGAGCTTCACCCCCATCTCCTTCCGCAGCCACGCGATGAGCTTCCGGACCTCCGGTGTCCGGGCGGGCCACTCGATGCCCGCGTAGATGTCCTCCGTATTCTCCCGGAAGATGACCATGTCCACCCGCTCCGGATGCTTCACCGGGGAGGGAACGCCCCCGAAGTACCGGATCGGCCGGAGGCAGACGTACAGATCGAGGAGCTGCCGCATCGCCACGTTCAGGGACCGGAACCCTCCCCCCACCGGCGTGGTGAGGGGCCCCTTGATGGCCACCAGGTACTCCTCGATGATGTCCAGGGTCTCCTGGGGGAGGTAGACCGGCGCCCCCTTCCGGTCGGTCCCGTACTTCGCGACGGCCTTGTCGCCCGCGTAGACCTCGAACCAGGCGATGCGCCGCGACCCCCCGTACGCCTTGGCGACGGCGGCGTCCAGGACCCGGACGGCGGCGGGCCAGATGTCGCGCCCCGTCCCGTCCCCCTCGATGAAAGGGATGATGGGCGCGTCCGGCACCTGGAGCGCCCCCTTCTTCAGCGTGATCTTCTTCCCGTGCCGCGGGGGCTTCAGTTGCAGGCTGGTGGGCATGGTTTCCTCCGCCGTCCCGGGGGGAACCCCCCGGTCCGGGTGGTGCGAGAGATCCCTCTTCGGATGGATCCGGGCGAGCAAGCCCCCGGCACGCCCATCCCGAACTCCGGAAGGCGGGAAAAAGGCGCTGGCCGCGGCCGCGGGATCACGGCCGCACCAACGCCCTGATGCGGGGCACGCTTCTCCTGCCGGCCCACCCTCGCGTGCGCGGGACGATTGCGCAGGGCAAGCGGCCGGGATGACTCCGGGGGAACCCGCGTGAAAACTGTACGCGCACGCTATCACGCGGTCCGGGGGGTGTCAAGACGAGGGGGCACCCCGCCTTCTCCTCACGGATCCCTCTGCTCCCCCACCGGAGCGGCGGAGCAGCCGGGCCAGATCCTCCGGCAGGAGCAGGGTGCCCCCCCGCCGCTTCAGCAGGGCGACGGCGGCGTCCGCCAGGCGGATCGGTTCCGGCACCCGGGTGCCCCGGCCGCACCGGAGGGCGAACCGAAGGGCAGTCGGGAGGCTCACCCGGTGGCCGGTCGAGACGTAGATGGGCCGCACCCCGTCGGCCGTCCGCAGAACCGCCCCCAGCACCTCCCCGCCGGCGCGGATTTCCCGGTGCGCCCCCCGCCGGAGCCCGAGCGCCCCGGGCGCCACCTCGCCGGCCAGGAGGCTCTTCGCACACCCGATCGCCGGCACGTCCCACAGCAGGCCGAGATGACAGGCAAGCCCGAAGCGGGCCGGATGGGCCAGGCCGTGCCCGTCGAAGAGGATCAGGTCGGGTCGCCGCCGCAGCCGGCGGAAGGCCGCCTGGAGGGCCGGCCCCTCGCGGAACGTCAGGAACCCGGGCACGTAGGGAAAGGTGACGGGACGCCGGGCCGCAACGACCTCCCGCAGGGTCAGGGCGGGGAAGGTCAATGTCACGATGGCCGCCACCCCCTCCTCCCCGGCGAAGGCCACGTCCGCCCCGGCGACCACGCCGACGGGCCCCAGCGCGTCCTCCCGGATGCAGTGCTCCCGGAGGCGCCGCTGCAGCGCGCGGGCCGTCGCCACCGAGACCGACCAGCCGTGACGGGGGCCGCCCATCGCCCTAGAGACGGAAGACGACCTTCAGGAGCGGAAGCAGGAAGTACAGGAGGAACGCTCCCGCTGCCAGGAAGAGCATCCAGTGGACCTCGGGCGCCTTCCCCCGGGCCACCTTCAGGAAGGCATAGGTGATGAAGCCCGCTCCGATCCCGTTCGTGATGCTGTACGTGAAGGGCATGAAGACCATGGTCATCAGCGCGGGGAACCCTTCCTCGAAGTCGTGAAAGGGGATGTCCTTCACGATCGCGCACATGAGGAAGCCCACCACGATGAGGGCGGCCGAGGTGGCCTGGGGCGGGACGATCTCGGCCAGCGGGGAAAAGAAGAGGGCCAGGAGGAAGCAGCAGCCGGTCACGACGGAGGTGAGGCCGGTCTTCCCCCCTTCCGAGACCCCCGCGGCGCTCTCGATGTACGTGGTGGCGCTACTGCTCGAGGCGGCGCCCCCGAAGACCGCCCCCAGGGAATCGATGAAGAGGACCCGGTTCAGGCGCGGCAGCTTCCCCCGCGCGTCCAGCCACCCCGCTTCCCCGCCGATGCCGATGACGGTGCCCATGGTGTCGAAGAAGTCCGCCAGCATGATCGAGAAGATCGTGAGGATCGCGGAGAGGAACCCCATGTGCACGAAGACGGCGAAGGTGATCCCCTGTCCCAGCGTGGAGAAGTCGGGCCAGCGGACGAGCGCTTTCGGGAGGACCGCCATCCCAGGGGTGGGGAAGGCCGTGGAGCCGCCGAAGGCGTTCAGCAGGATCGCCACCCCCGTGGTCAAGAGGATCCCCAGGAGCAGGGCGCCCTTCACCCGCCGCGCCATCAGGGTGGCGGTGAGGAGCAGCCCCACCACCGAGACCAGCGTGGGGATCGAGGTAAAGTCCCCCAGGGTCACGGGGATCCCGATTCCCGGCTTCACGTACCCGCCCGACACCAGCCCGATGAACAGGATGAAGAGCCCAATCCCGACGCTGATCGCCCGCTTCAGGGCGAGCGGGATGGCGTCCATCACCGCTTCCCGGAAGCCGGTCAGGACCAGGAGGGCGATGAGGATCCCTTCGATGAAGATGACGCCCATGGCCGCGGGCCAGGGGAGCTTCATGCCCGCCACCAGTTGGAAAGCCACCACGGCGTTGAGCCCCATGCCCGGGGCGATGGCCAGGGGATAGTTCGCCCCGACCCCCATGAGGATGGTCATGGCCCCGGCCACCAGACAGGTGGCCGCCAGCGTCGGGGCGAAGGCGGGCCCGAGCCCCTGCAGATCCTTGATGCCGGCGAAGGAGAGGATGGCCGGGTTCACGAAGATGATGTAGGCCATCACCATGAACGTCGTCAGCCCGGCCAGGACCTCCGTCCCCACGTCCGCCCCGTGCTCCCGCATCCGGAAGAGGCGCTCCAGCATGGCTCCCCTCCATCCCTCATGGACCGCCGCTCACCTCCAGGAGTCCCCGCTCGTACAGGCCCGCCGCCAGCTCCACGATCCGCAATTCGTCCAGGTCCAGCTTCTCCAGCACATCCGCAACGGGCCGACCGCCGTGGAAGGCTTCCCAGACCCGCCGAGCCTCCTCCTCTCGAATCTCGTCCGCCTCCCCCGAGCGAGGCGCAAGTCGGGTCCCCGCGGCGGGCAGCCGCGTCCGGAGACGGGCGAGCTCGTCCTGCCGCCGCATGCCTTCGATGATGAGCTCCTGGTTCCCCGCGACGACGACCTGTTCCACCGGCGCGTGCCAGGGCTCGAAGGCGAACCCCCCCTCCTGCCACCCGAGCATGTGATGGACGGCGGCCTCCCCCCGGAACCGGCCGGCCACCGCGTTCGCGATCCGCCCCTCACCGAAGAGGAGGTACCCGGAGCCCTTCGGGTGGGTCAGCGTGAGGATCCCCGACTTCTTGTCCACCTCGATGAACTGGATGAGATTGGCTAAAGACACGTCCGCCAGGCCGCCGGCGATGCCCCGGGGTTTTGCTTCGGGCGCTGGCGACTCCCGGGGAGGGGCGGCCGCGCGCCGGAGGACGGCCCCGATCCGCGCCAGCAGCTCGTCCCAGTTGAACGGCTTGGTGATGTAATCATCCGCCCCGACCTCGAACCCCAGGATCTTGTCCTGGACCCGGTCCTTGACGGTCAGGAAAATGATGGGGATGTGCCGCGTGCCGGCATCCGCCTTCAGCATCTTGGCCACCTCGAACCCGTTCAACCAGGGGAGCATGATGTCCAGGAGGACCAGGTCCGGCCGGTCCCGCTTGGTGATCTCCAGCGCCTCCAGGCCATTGGCGGCCGTGGCGACCTCCAGCCCCCGCTCCTTCAGCCTGGTCGCGATGAGGTCGCACACGTTGCGGTTGTCGTCCACCACCAGAATCTTCTCGTGGGCCATGGCACCGGCCTCAGTGCCGCAGGAGGCGCTCCGCCACATAGCGGCCCCAGCAGAGTTCGCTGAGCAGACCGCGGCCGAACAGCCCCGTCCGCGGCAGGGGAAGGCACCCGCGAACCGGCCCGAGCGGTTCCCGGATCGCCCGGACCCACCAGAGGCGGGCGCTGGCCGCCGGCGCCTCCGGCGGGGCCGGCGGGGCCGCTCCCACCGCCGCGAAGCGGGTGTAACGGCCGGCACCGGGGAGGATCGGTTCGAGGCGCGCGATCAGACGCTCCGGAGGAAGCGCGGCAAGGGAGATCCCGTCCTCACCCGGGCCCGGTAGGAAAAGCACCGAGAGGGCCCGCTCCCCACGGGGAGCCCGGGTGTGGTCATCGGGCGGGGCAAGCATAAGGAGGCACAGGGGACCCCCGGCACCGCCGGGGGCGGCGAGGGCGCAGGGGCCCAGGACGGGAGGGAGGACGGCCTCGGCCAGGGCGAAGTGGAGGAGCGCCCCGGCCGGACGGGAGGGGGCGGGCAGCGGGGCCCCGTCCTCGGCCGGGCGGGAGGCCTTCCGGAGGGGAGGGTGCCCGTCCTGCGCGAGAAGGGCGGCCGAACAGGGGACCGCTTCCCCCGCGCCCGTCAGGACCGCCGTCACGCGCCGGAACCGGGTGAGCAGGGCCTGCACGGGCGCCCCGGTCCGCAGGTGACCGCCGGCGCGGAAAAACTCTCCCACCATCGTCTCCGGAAGGGCCTGGGCTCCCCCCGCGGGGAGGTAGAGGCCCCCTCGCAGCCGCTCGAGGAGGAGCGCCAGCGCCAGGGCAGGGCAGGATGACGGAGACTCGGCGAACCAGAACGCGGTCAGGAGGCCCACGACGCTCGCGAACGGCTCTCCCACGCGATGCCGGACGAGGAGCTCCTCCACCGGCTCGAGCCCCCCGCGAACCGGCGGGAACCAGGGGAGCAGCTCCCGTCGAAGCCGAGAGCCGCGGGGCGCTCCGGGCCGGGGGAGGAGCGGTGGCGGCAGGGCCGGCGCCGCCCCGAAGCGCGCCGCGAGCTTCCCCAGCTCGGCGAGAAAGGCCCGGACCGCCGACGCCCGGGTCCCGCATTCCCGGGTGAGTTCCCTCTCCAGGCGTGCGGGATCGGCGTGCAGGCTCAGCCGGTGGCGTGGCAGGATCACCTGGAGGCCCGGCTCGTAGCACTTGAAGGGGGGGAGGACGAGGGGGGCGAGCGCTTCCGTGAGCGCGCCCCCAGCCTCCAAGCCCCAGAGAAGGGGCGGGACCGTGTCGAAGCGGTAGGGAGGGTGCTGGAGGGTGCCGTACGGCTCCCCCGCCACCTCTCCCGGCTCCAGGATCCGGGTTGGGACGCCGGCCGCGGCCAGGATCGTCCCGCACGCCAGGGCGCCCACCGGGCTGCCCAGGATGACGGCCCCCGCGCCGAGCGCTCTCACGCCCTGCCCCCGGCCAGGCGGTCCGGTTTGCTCGGAACCATGACTGCCGCTCCCCTCAGCTCCGCTTCGGACCCAGGTACTGCTCCCGCAGTTTCTTCATGATCTCGTTCACGAGCAGCGCGTTGCCCGTGAAGAGCCCCCGAAAGGTTTCCCCGTCCCGCCGCCCCACCACCCCGTAGCTCACCTGGATCCCGTAGTAGAGGAGGAACCGGGTCCGGTGCAGGTCCGCATCGCGGGCGAGGGCGAGGGCGAGGCCGTCGGCCGGGATCGCGCTCCCGTCCTCGCTGGCGAAGAGGGTGGCCTGCATCCCTCGGCCCTGGAGGGCCTTCAGGCGGGAGAGACGGGCGAGGCCATCCGCCGCCGTTCCCACCCCCAGGAAGAGCACCCCCTCGCCGATCCCGGACCGGAAGAGTTCCTCCTCGACGTAGGCTTCGATGGTCCCGTACTCCTGGAGATCGGCGACCCACTTGAGATCCCGGCTGCCGAACTCCACCGGCGCCGGGGTGGGCGCCGAGGCACCGCTCCGCTCCGCCTCGGCGAGCAGCCGGTCGACGAACTCCCACACCGTCTCGGTCCGGGCCCGATCATCCCCGCCCCGGCGGAGGCTCTTCCGGGCCCGCGCGATGAGGGCCGCCCCCCCCTCCCCGTGGGTCGGGAAGGCGGCGATCCCGTAGGAGACGGGTGCGGTGGCGGAGAGGAACAGCGCGTCGCCGAAGGGCGCGGCCCTGAGCGCCCGCTCGATCCGGCGGGCAGCGGTGATCGCCCCCTGGTAATCGGTCTCGGGCACGACGATGCCCAGGTCCCCCTCGGGCAGATCCAGAACGGTGTCGGCGCCTCGGACGGTCGCCCGGACGGTCGCCGCAACCCCCATCGCCGCCCCCCTCGCCTCCTCCTCTCCCAAAACCTCCCGCAATCCCCCGACGCCCACCAGCAGGACGGCGCACGCGCGGCCGTAGCGACGGGACGTCCGGATCTCCTCTTCCAAGCGCTCCTCCAGACGGGGGAGCCCGCCCGTTGTGATCCCTGCCGCCGAGGGGCCGCCCCCCTCGGCCTCGGTCAGCTGCAGGGCGAGCGCCAGCGGGACGGCCAGCGGCTGCAGCAGCGCGGCCTCCGCTGCCACAAAGGGACCCCGCTTCTCCCCGCCCGCCACCAGCAGCGCCGCCCGGGCCTCCCCGCCCACCGCCACCGGGATGAGGAGCGCCCCGTCCCCGACCAGCTCCCGCTCGGCGGGGCTCCCGCGTTCCCGAACCTCCTCTCCCCGGAGGACGGCCGGGACCCCGCGGGCGACCAGGCTCCCCAGGAGTCCTTCCCCCAGAGGCAGGCCGCGTCCCGCCAGAGCCCCCGCGGGATAGCCGAAGGCCGCCACAGGCAGGAGCCGGTCGGTGGCCCCGGCGGCGTGCAGGAGGGCAGCCCGGGAAGCGGCCACCTCATCGGCCGCCAGGGCCACGAGCGCCTCCAGGCGGCGCCCGCCCGCTGGGCCCAGCGCCTCCTGCGCCCGGCGCAGGAGGGCCAGCGTCTGCAGCTGGGCCAGGTTCTCCTCGACGAGAGCGGCGTGCTCCCGCTTCGTCCGCTCGGCTTCCAGGAGGCGCCGGATGGTGACGCGGAATTCGTCCGCCTGGACCGGTTTCCCCAGGTAATCGGCGGCCCCACGCTTCAGGGCCTCCACTGCGGCGCGGACGTCCTGCTGGCCGGTGACCATCACCACCGGGAGTTCAGGCTGGGTCTCCCGGATGCGGCGGAGCGTCTCCAGGCCGTCCATGCCCGGCATCACGAGGTCCAGGAGGACCAGGTCGGGAGCCTCCCGCGCCAGGCGCTCCAGCGCCTCCGCGCCGCTGGCCGCGCTCTCGACGGCGTACCCGTCCGGCGTGAGGAGATCCTGGTAGAGGGCACGGAAGAAGGCGTCGTCGTCGATCGCCAGGATCCGCTCACCGGCCATGGCGGCCGCGGCCCCTCAGCGCCCCCCGCCTGCTGCGCTGCCCGACCCGGCCGCCTCCCGTCCACTCCCCCGGCGGAAGAGGAGGCGGATGGGGGTCCCGGCAAAGCCGTAGCGCTCCCGGAGGCGGCGGGCCAGAAACCGGCGGTAGGAGGGGGGAAGGCCCTGGGGAAGGTTCGTGAAGAGAATGAAGGTGGGGGGGCGGGTGGAGCTCTGCGTCACGTACCGGATCTTCACCGGCCTCCCCTTGTGCGTCGGCGGCGGGGTCCGCTCGACGATCTCCGCGAGGACCCGGTTGAGCTCCCCGGTCCCGATCCGCCGTTCCCGCTCGGCCGCGACGCGGGCCACCAGGGGGAAGAGGCGCGCGACCCGAAGCCCCGTCAACGCCGAGCAGGTGACGATCGGTGCGAACTCACAATACTGGAATTTCCCCCGCAGTTCAAGGGCAAACTCGTCGGCGGTCACGTCCCGAGGGGCAGCGTCCCACTTGTTGACCGCCAGGATCAGACCGCAGCCGGCCTCGGCGGCGGTCGCGGCGATCTTCTGGTCCTGCTCCACCACCCCGGCGGTGGCGTCCAGGACCAGGATGGCCACGTCGCAGCGGTCGATGCTGCGCAGCGCCCGGAGCACGCTGTAGGCCTCGACCCGGTAGCCCACCTTCCGCTTCGCCCGGATCCCCGCCGTGTCCACGAGGACGTAGGGCCGGCCGGCGACGGTGAGCGGCGTGTCCACCGCATCCCGGGTCGTCCCGGGCTCGGGATTCACGATGACGCGCGGAAGCCCCAGGAGCCGGTTGACCAGGGAGGACTTTCCCACGTTCGGGCGCCCCACCACCGCCACGGTGACCGCCTCGTGCTCTTCGCGCGGGGCGGCCGGCTGGGGCAGCAGGGCCTCCGCCGCGTCCAGCAGATCCCCGACACCCAGCCCCTGCTCCGCGGAGACCGCGAAGAGACGCTCGAAGCCCAGCCGATAGAACTCGGAGGCCGCCGGCTCCGCCCGGACGGAGTCCACCTTGTTCACCACCAGCAGGACGGGCCGGGTGGCCTCCTCCCGGAGGATCCGCGCGAACGCGGCATCCGCGGGGTTCAGCCCGGCCTGCCCGTCCACCAGGAAAAAGATGCAGTCGGCCTCCTCGATGGCGACCCGGGCCTGGGCCTCCACGGCCGCCATGAGGGGATCGGGTGCGGCGGGCTCAAAGCCGCCCGTGTCCACCACGGCGAACCGGCGGCCTCGCCACTCACTGACACCATAGAGCCGGTCCCGCGTGACACCCGGCTGGTCGTCCACGATGGCCCGGCGCCCCCCCACCAGGCGGTTGAAGAGCGTGGATTTGCCTACGTTCGGGCGCCCGACGATCGCGATGGTGGGCGTCTCCATTTTCGCACCGTCCATCCCTCCCTCCTATGTACCATACGCGTCCCGAGCTCCCAAGGGCCGGGCCCCAGGAGCGCGCAGGGATCGTTGAGGCCGCACCGCAAGCGTGCTACCATGCCGCCGGCGTTCCGGGAGGCCCCGGAGGTCCCCGTGCAGCGTACGTCCCCCGCCGTCGCGACGCTCCTCGTGGCTCTCCTTCCCGCCTGCGCGGCCCCGGCAGGACCTTTGGCGGAGCCCCCCCTTCCCCCGCGGGCCCGCCTGGCGCTCTCCCCATTCGTGGACGAGACGCCCCAGGGCGCGGGTCCCCTCGCAGAGGGGCTCGCCCTCCTCTTGCGGGAGGCCCTCGCTCGGGAGCCACGCTTCCAGCTCACCTTCCCTCCGGGAGAGCAGGCGGATGTGCTGCTCCGGGGGACGATCCTCGACTTCCGGCCCGCCGCGGGTCCGGATCCCCCCATCCTTGTCACGGAACTCGGCCTGGTGGACGCTCGGAATGGAGCCCTGATGATCAGCCGGATCGTGACCGGGACAGGCCAGGGCCCGCCGACGGAGGGGGCGGCCCTCCCGGGCTCCCTCGAACGGTGGGCAGGGACCTCCACCGAGCGCGTCCTGCGAGCCTGGCTCCCCTCCGCCCTCGCGGCGCTCCAGGACGGGGTGCCCGCCGGCTATTTCATCTACGACGCCGCCGGCACGCCGGCGGCGCCCCTCCCTCCCCCACCCGCGCGCGCGGGTCAGCGGTCGGTGGCGCCGGATGTCCTCCCCGGGACCCTCGCGCCCACCGCCACGGTCAGGGCCGAGGGGGCCAACATCCGGGAGGGGCCCGGGGCGCGGTTCCCTGTCTTGGGCCGGCTCAAGCGGGGGGAGGCGGTGCAGCTGCTGGACGAGCGGGGCGAGTGGAGCAACGTCCGGGCGCCGGACGGCACTGAGGGCTGGGTCTTCCGCGACCTCCTGACCGAGCCGCGGGTGCCGATCCCGGGCGGGGCATCCGAGGGCAACCCCTAGGGCCCGTCCAGGAAAACGTCTCGAAGCGAACACCCGCAGCCCTCACGCCCCCTCCTCCCGCCCCGCCGCCCCGCTCTGCCAGGCCCGGAGCCCTTCCCGCGCCAGGACCTTGGCGACGGCGGCTCCGGGCACCGCCAGGAGGATGCCCCAGAACCCGAACAGGTTCCCTCCCGCGAGGACTGCCAGCAGGGCGAAGGCGGGGGGGAGGCCCACCGATCCCCCCACCACCCGCGGCGAGACGACAAACGCCTCCACCGTGGCGACGGCGCCGTAGAGGCCCGCCACCCCCAGGAACTGCGTCCCCGTTCCCCCCTGGAGCCAGGTGACGAGCAGCACCACAGCCGTCGCCAGGAGGTAGCCCACGTACGGGATCAGAATGGCCGCGCCCGAGAGGAACCCCAGGAGCAGCGCCAGGTCCACCCCGAGGGCGAAGAGCCCGACCGCCAGGGTTCCCCCCACAAGCGCGCAGATCGTGAGCTGCCCGCGGAAGAAGGCCCGGAGGATCCCATCCACTTCCCGCGCCAGCTCCACCACCCGCTCCCGGTATCGTCCGGGAAGCGCCTCCTGCGCCCGCGCGAGGAGCACCGGGAAGTCCCGGAGCAGGTAGTAGGTGAACAGGGGAACCACCGTCAGCGCGAGCAGGTTCAGGATGAATGCCACGAGCCCGGAGAAGGTCCCCACGACGAACTCCCGGAGAAGGGAAAGGCCGTGAGGGATGAGCGCCTCCGCCCGCACCATCCCCTCCCGGACCCACTCCGCCGCGCTCACGGGGAGGTCCCGCCCGGTCAGCTCCATGAGCCAGGGACGGAGAACCCGCTCGAGGGCCGCCAGCCCTTCCGGGAGGCGTTGCCGCGCCAGGAGGAGCTCATCCCAGAGGGCCGGCACCATCAGCACCAGGGTCAGGCCCGCCGCCGCCAGGAGGGCGAGCGCGAGGAGGAGCGTGGCCGTCCCTCGGGGAAGCCCCCACCGGCTGAGCGCACTCACGGCCGGGTCCAGGACGTAGGCCAGGAGGGTGGCCAGGAGGAGGAGGCCCAGGAGTCCCCGGAGGCGGTAGAGGACCCAGCCGGCTGCCCCCAGCGCCACGAGGGTGAGCAGGGGACCAGGAAAGATGCGGGAGAGGGGAGCCATTACGGGGCCGCTCCGGTCGCGGGAGGGGTGGCCGTCCCCGCGTTGAGCTGCCGCGCTCCCTGGACCATGTAGTGCAGGCCGGAGAGCACCGTCGCCGCGGCGGTGACCCAGACGGCCGGCCTGAGGACGGGCTGGAGAGAGGGCCTGAGGTCCACCCCCATGGCGAGGAGGACCGTGACGAGTTGCAGCGCCGTGGTCACCTTCCCCAGCGCCGAGGGAGGGTTCCCGAGCCGGCCCACCTGGATGTAGAGGATGAGAGAGCCTACCACCAGGATCGCGTCCCGACTGACCCCGATGATGACCAGCCAGAGCGGCAAGTCCCCGAGGACGCCCAGCGTCACGAACGCCGCCCCCAGGAGGGCCTTGTCGGCCAGCGGGTCCAGCACCCGCCCCAACTCCGTCCGCTGTCGGCGGGAGCGGGCGACGAAGCCGTCCAGCGCGTCGGTGAGTCCGGCCAGGAAGAACGTGAGGAGGGCGGCCCCGGTGGCGTCGTAGAGGAGCTGGATGACGATGGCGGGCACGAGCAGGACCCGGATGAGGGTGAGGCTGTTGGGGAGGTTCACGGGGCCTGCAGGACTTCCCGCAGCCTTCGGAGGGCCAGGAGCGCCTCCGGTCCGGACACCGTCTCCCGGGGGGCGAAGCGGTCGGCCGGCCGACCCTCCAGGATGCCGCCGCGGGTCAGGAGGAGCGCGGCACTGAAGGCGAAGTGATCCGCCGGCAGGTCGCCGAACGGAGAGAACCCGGCGGGGAGCGCGGATGCCCGGAGGTCGTCCCCCTTCACCCGGAGGAGGATGTCCTCCAGGATGATGGCGAAAACATCCCGGGAGACCACCTGGTCCGGGGCGAACGTCTGGTCCGGGAAGAGGCGGAGGCCCCGGAGGGGCCGCTTGAGCAGCGCCTCCACGGCCCCCCGGTGGGGCGAGTCCTCCAGGTCCGCCGCGAAGGGGTAGGCCATGGCCGGCTCGGCGGTCCCCCGGGTCACCTCCGGGAGGGCGAGCCAGCGCACCTCCTCCACCAGGAGGGCGGCCAACTCTCCGCGCGTCACCTGCCCCTTGAGGGCCACCCGCCTCGCGATCTCGCTGGCGGGCGCGGCGCGCTGGATCATCTCGAGGGCGACGACCTCTTCGACCGCTTCCTCTTCCTGGCCCCGGTTGAGGGCGAGGACCTGGCGGAGGAGGGCCGCCGCATTCTCGAAGGCGAAGGCCGCCTTGTAGGCACGCCCCATGGCGAACAGGAGCTCCGGGTCGCGGGCGGCGCGGCCCCGGCCGGCCTCGAACTCCCGCTCCGCCTCCGCCAGCCAGCCGGGGGGCTGCAGGAGCGTGAGCACCTGGATGGCCGCGGCGTGGACGGCCACCCCATCCCGGCGGCGGGCCTCGTCCAGCGCCCCCCTGGCCCCGTCACCGTCCCCCAGGTGTGCCTTCGCCAGCGCCAGGCCCAGGTACGCCGGGGCCAGGGCCTCGTTCAGCGCCCGCGCCCGTTCGAACTCCGCCAGGGCGGGCCCGTACTGTCCCCGCCTCAGAAACCGCATCCCGGTTGCGATGCTGTACTCGGGATTATCCACCACGGCCACCGGCAGCTCGCCGGCAGCACAGCCGGCCAGCAGCAGGAGCGACACGAGGGAAAGGCCGTCCGCGCGCCGCATCACTCCGGGCGCCCCTGTGTTCCTGCCGGGGGGCGGGGGACCGGGGAGCGGATCCCCGTGGCCTCCAGGAGGGCATCGAGCGCCCTGCGGAGCAGCGGGAGGCCCTGGCCGGTGAGGGCGGAGGCGGCCACCGCCCCCTCCTCCCGAGCCAACGCCGCGACGGCGGCCGGGAGGAGGCGGTCGATCTTGTTGTGGACCGCCAGGACCGGCTTGCCCGCCACCCCCAGCTCCTCGAGCACCCGCTCCACCACCGCGCGCTGCTCCCCCGCCTGCGGGTGGCCGGCATCAATGACGTGCACCAGCGCATCGGCCTCCTGCACCTCCTCCAGCGTCGCCTTGAAGGCCTGCACGAGCTGCGGGGGGAGCTTCCGGATGAACCCGACCGTGTCGGAGAGGAGCGCCTGGCGCCCGGAGGGGAGCTGGATCTTCCGGACGGTGGGATCCAGGGTGGCGAAGAGCGCGTTGGCCACATGGGCGCGCGCGTGGGTGAGCGCGTTCAGGAGCGAGGACTTTCCCGCGTTCGTGTACCCGACCAGGGCGACCGTGGCGATGGGAACCTTCTGGCGCGGACGCCGCAGGACCGCCCGGTGGCACCGCACCTTCCGCAGGTCCCGCCGGATGCGGGCCATCCGGACCCGGAGGCGGCGCCGGTCCGACTCGAGCTGGGTCTCCCCGGGGCCCCGGGTCCCGATCCCGCCCCCCAACCGCTCCAGGTGCGTCCACTGGCGGGTGAGGCGCGGGAGGAGATACTGGAGCTGGGCCAGCTCCACCTGCAGCTTCCCCTCCCGGGTCATCGCCCGCTGGGCGAAGATGTCCAGGATCAGGCCGGCCCGATCAACGACCTTGCAGCCGACCTGCCGCTCCAGGTTCCGCTGCTGCGTCCCGCTCAGATCCTCGTCCACGATGACGAGGTCCACCCCCTCGCGGCAGAGGGCGCGGAGCTCCTCCACCTTCCCGGCCCCGATCAGGGTCCGGGGGTCCGGTGCAGGCCGTTCCTGCAGGATCGTGTGGCGGGGGGAGGCCCCGGCCGATTCGGCGAGGCGGGCCAGCTCCTCGAGGGAATCCTCGGCGGCCCACCGGGGGACGCGGCCCGTCCGCAGCCCCACCAACACCGCCACCTCCTGCCGCCGCCGGCCGTCCACGGACATCATGCCAACACCCGTCCCCCTGCCGCGCCTACAGCAGGTCGCGGCGGACCCGGCGGGCCCGGTCGCACTCGGCCCAGAGGGCCGCATCGTCCCCGGCGGCGAGGGCGGCCTCCAGCCGCGCCAGGGCGGCCCGGAACCGGCGGAGCGCGTCCAGGAGCGCCGGTCGGTTGGCCAGGAAGATGTCCCGCCACATCGTCGGGTCGGAGGCGGCCACCCGGGTGAAGTCCCGCAGGCCGCCCGCGCTGTAGGGCAGGACATCCCGCCCGTCGGCCTGCAGGTCCAGCATGGCGTTCATGAGGGCGTAGGCCACCGCGTGGGGGAGGTGGCTCACCGCCGCGAAGATGTCGTCGTGCTCCTCCGGGTCCATCAGCTCCACCACGGCCCCGACCCCCTCCCAGAGGCGGCGGATGCGGGCGAGCGCCTGCCGGTCGGTCCGGGGCGTCGGAGTGAGCACGCAGCGGGCGTCTTCGAAGAGGGTGGCGGAGGCGGCGGCGGGTCCGGAGCGCTCCCGCCCGGCGATCGGGTGGGCCGGCACGTACCGGCCGGCCGGGAGGCGGGCCTCGAGGCGGCGGACCAGATCCCCCTTGACGCTCCCCACGTCGGTGACCAGCGCGGCGGGCGCGAGGGCGGGAGCGATGGCGGCGGCGAGCGCCTCCAGTGCCCCCACCGGAGCGGCCAGCACGACCACGTCGGCTCCGGCCGCGGCGGCCGCGGCATCCCGCGCGGCCTCATCCACAAGGCCCAGGGCCAGCGCCTCCTGCAGTGCGCCGCCGTCCGCGTCGAAGCCGACGAGGGTCTCCACCAGTCCCCGCTTGCGGCAGGCGGCGGCCAGGCTTCCCCCGATGAGGCCCACCCCCACCACCGCCATCCGCCGGAACAGGGGGGCCGCCCCCTTCCCCCGTCGCCCCCGCGCCATCCCGCCTCCTACAAAGCTCGCCCCACGACGGGGGCCAGGGCCGCCAGGTCCGCCATCAGGCGCTCGAAGCGCTTCGGGACCAGGGCCTGGGGACCGTCGGAGAGGGCGTCCTCCGGCTTGGGGTGGACCTCCACCATGAGTCCATCCGCCCCGGCCGCCACCGCCGCCAGCGCCATGGGCGGCACCAGGTCCCACTTCCCGGTCCCGTGGCTTGGGTCCACGATGACCGGCAGGTGGGTGAGGGACTTCAGCGCCGGGAC
>DASYVA010000236.1 GCA_036000645.1 Candidatus Methylomirabilis sp. | reverse complement strand
GTCGTGGATGGTGATCCGCTTGCCCCGATAGTCCAGCCTCCCGCTCGGGGGCCGATCGGCCGGTCGGCGCCCGGAGAACCCAATCCGGGCATGGGTGCCGTCGCAGAACGGCCTCTTTGCGGATCCCCCGCACCGGCAGAGCGCCGTCACGGGCTTTGTCGGAATGGCCTCCCCCCTGGAGTTCTCGAGCCTGGGCAAATTGCTGACGACGTACGGTCCGTCCTCCGCCACCTCGATGGTGCATTTCTCGCCGCCGGATTTCGCCTTCATGCCGTTTCCTCCCTGGAAGGAGCGCGCCGGATGCACACCGAGGCGACACCGTTCTCGCAGCGGATGCCCATGACTATACCTCTCGATCCCGCCCCTGCCAATGCGAGACCCCGTGCTCCCGGATCTGGGATCCTCACGCGAGGGCGGCGAGCCAGTCCTTGACGAAAGCGGTCGCCCGGCAGTCGTCCTCGTTGTAGCTGAGGATCCGCGTCAGCGCGTCCGCGTGGCGGGCGGGATCCGAAATGTAATCGAGGAAGAGGACGATGGACTCCAGGGCGTCCACCCCGGGGAGCCGCCAGGAGAACCCGAGAGCCTTCGCCACGGGCTTGAGCCCGGTCCCCGGAACCGGGAAGGCGACGGCGCGGGTGGCGAGGCGGTGCAGATCGGTGAGGCGCTGGAGGATCGCCGCGACGCGGCCGGCCGCGATGCCGTGGCGGGCGAAGAGCTTCCCGAGGTGGGTTCGCTCGTAGGAGTGCCAGTGATACAGCGGCGCCTCGGAGTGCGCCTCGCAAAAGGCCACGAACTCGGCCGCCATCCGTTCCTCCTCAGCCAGGCGCGTGGCCAGGAAGGGCCGGTAGCTCCCCTCGCCGGCCCGCCGGAGCAGCGTCCCGATGAGGTACTCGCAGGGCAGGAGGGCCCCGGTCTCGTCCGCCGCCTCGGCCCCCTCCAGGTCCACGAAGATCTCGACGGGGGCGGCCGGCAGGGGGACGCGCCCCGGGCCGAGCCGCACCGGCTGTCCGGTGAGGAGCGCGGCGGCGGCGGCCCGCAGGGTCCGGGCCTTCCCGGGTGCGATCCGGGGCACTCCCGCCAGGACCTTCGCCTCTGCGGCGGCAACGTCGCCGAGAGTCCTCAGGCCGGCCGCGCGGAGGGTCTCCCGGGTGGCCTTCCCCACCCCCGGAAGGAGGGAGAGGTCCTGGCCCGCCGCCGCCTGGCCGTCCGCGTACGCCGTCCAGGGCCAGGGACACTGGCCGTGGATCGGCTCCGGCACCAGTCGGCCCGCCAGGATGGCCCGGGTCCCCTGCAGGGCCACCTCGAGACGAGGCCTGAGTGCCTCCATCGCGTGCTCGAATTCCTGCCCGTCCCGGTTGATCAGCGTCACGCTGGGCAGTTCGGCGCCCTGGATCTTGCCCAGAAGGAAGGTATAGAACGCCGCCTGCACAAGATCGGCCTCGTCCAGGCGCCGTGCCGACTTGACCTCGACGACCCGATAGGCGAAGGAGCCGAACCGGGAGGCGCTCCCCTCGACCCGTTCCAGCAGATCGGGTCGCCCCGCGAGCCCCTCGGGGAGGTAGAGGAGGGGCAGGCCCGCCAGCGCGGGGACCCCCGCGGCCATCTGGTCCAGGGCGAGGCGGAAGCCGGCCTCCTCCGTGGGGAAGGGGGGCGGCGCCAGGCCGGGATGGCGGAGCCCGAGGATGCGGGTCTCGTGCGCCTTCCCCCGTTCGGCCAGGAGGAGCCGGTACCGGCTCACCGGCTCCCGGGCCTCGAGAGGGGCAAAGGCTTCGCACCAGACCGCATAGGGGGCGGCGGCATGCAGGGCTACCAGGCTGGCCGTGACCCGCGGGTAGGCCCCGCCGGTGAGGCAGGCCTGCCGTAAACCGGCCAGATCGGCCCCGTTCACCCCCATGCCGCGCTCCCCTCCCGGAAAAGGAGAGAGGCTGGATGCGGGGTCCGGCGTCCCCGCCGCTCCAGCCTCTCTGCGAATTGGCCGGTCTGGCCTCTCCGCGGTCCTGCGACCGTTACCCCGCCGGGCCCTTCCCCTTCTGGGCCTGCGCCAGCTCCTCCACCTTTTTGCGGAGGTCCAGGATCTCCTTCTCCTTGAAGGCGATGGAGGAGTCCCGCTGGCGGAGCTGTTCCTGGACCTGACTGTGGAGGGTCTGCCAGCGGGCCAGCTCGGTCTCGAGTTCCTTCATCCGCCCGCCTCCCGCGGCCGGTGCCGCCGCTGGCCGGGGGGCGCTCTTGGCGGCGGCCGGCTTGCGCCCGGCAGCCTTCGCGCCCTTCGCTCCCCTGGCCGGCTTCCGGGCCGGTTTCTTTGCCGCCCCGGCCTTCCCCCTCGCCCCCTTCCGCCCCGCTGCCCGCCCCTTGCGCATGCGCTTCTCCTCCTGGATGGGGGGTGGACGACCCGGGCGCCCCGCCGGGCGCCAGACTTTAGTTCGGGATCTTATGCGAACGGCGGGAGCGTGTAAAGTGGGAAAACGCTCAGGGACGGCCGGCGGGGGGCTCCGGATCCGCGCGGTGAGCGGGCGCCTGCCGACCCTCTAAGCGCACGATCATACCGCAGTGGGGACAGAGGGCGTCCCCCCAGGTGATGGTCACCTCACACCGGGGACAGGGGCGGGGCTCCTGGGGGTCGTAGGGGAGGCCGGACCAGATGGCGCGCAACCAGCTCATGGGCCCCCTCATCTCAGTCGGTCGGAGGCGGGCTGCTGCTCCGGCGGCTGTGGAGCGTATTGGCCAGGGCCTGGACCGTGGCCGCGATTCGGTCGCAGCTCTGCTCGATGGCGAGCCACTGGGGCCGATAGGTGGGATCCGCCTGGGCGAGCTGCGAGGCGGTCGTGATCACCTGAAGCGCGTTGCCGACGTGGTGCTCGAGGAAGGCGACGAGAGCCTCCAGGTCCGGCACGAGCCGGTCCGCCGGGGGGCCCGCGAGCTGCTCCTGCTCCTGACCTGGCGTCGTGGCCGGCAGCACCCTGTCTCCTTTCCGTGCAGGCGGGAGCCGCCGCCTGCAGCCGGGGGGGGAGGGTGCAACCTCTATGCCGCCGACCTGAGATGCCGGTGCGAAGAGGGATCTGGCTGCCCGGAGGTGGTAGGCCCAGGTGGGGTCGGGACGTTCAGGAGGCGGTCGCGGGCTTCGCCTTCTTGGCCGCGGCCATGCGGACCACGTTCAGGAACCGGTCGATCTCGAAGGGCTTGGCGAGGCAGAAGTCGGCTCCGGCCGCAAACGCTCGCTCGTGGAACTTGGGGTCGGTGCCCGCCGTAAACATGATGATGGGCACCCCGCTCAGCCGGGCGTCCTGCTTCAGGTGACGGCACGTCTCGTAGCCGTCCATCCCCGGCATCATGACGTCGACGATGAGCACGTCGGGTTTGGAGATCTCGGCCTTGCCGAGCGCCTCCTGTCCGTTTCTGGCCGGGATCACATGATAGCCGTGGCTCTCCAGGAAATCCTTCACCATCTCGATCATCGTCGGGTCATCGTCAATGACGAGCACGATCTTCATCGCATCGGTGGACATCCCTCCCCCCTCCCCCCTGCCGGTTGCCCGGCGGCCTCAGTCTACCGACCCCCGGGGGGGCAATTCAACGGGAATCTCGGAGCCGGCCCGCAGCAGCGCGGCCAGCGAGCCCTCGAGGTCGGCAGCGGGGCCCTTCTAACACCCCGCGGTCCCTTTGACAATCGCCGGCCGCGGGACTAGACTTCATGGGACCGACCGCCCCTCCGGGCGCGGTCGGGCGAGGAGACATGCAGAAAGGTTCCCAACGTCCCCGAACGCTAGGCGAGCTTCGCCGGAGTCCCTACGACGATTCCCTCCTCCGCACCCGCTCCGTGCGGGACGAGCTGCGCCAGAACCTCCTGGTCCGCCTGAGGGCGCGCGAGCCCCTCTTCCCCGGCATCGTCGGCTACGACGACAGCGTGATCCCGCAGTTGGTGAACGCGCTGCTCGGGCGGCACCACCTCATCCTGCTCGGGCTCCGCGGACAGGCGAAGAGCCGGATCCTGCGAAGCCTGGTCTCCCTCCTGGACGAGGAGATCCCGGCGGTGGAGGGGTGCGAGATCCACGACAACCCCTACGCCCCCATCTGCCGGGCCTGCCGCGAGCGGCTCGCGGCCGAGGGGGACGCCATCCCCATCGCCTTCCTCCCCCGCGAGCGGCGCTACGTGGAGAAACTGGCCACCCCGGACGTGACCATCGCCGACATCCTCGGGGACGTGGACCCCATCCGGGCCGCCCGGGGCGGGCACGACCTGGCCAGCGAGCTGACCATCCACTACGGCCTGCTCCCCCGGGCGAACCGGGGGATCTTCGCCATCAACGAGCTGCCCGACCTCGCGGGCAAGATCCAGGTGGGCCTCTTCAACATCATGGAGGAGGGGGACGTCCAGATCAAAGGCTACCCGGTTCGGCTGCCCCTGGACGTCCTGCTGGTCTTCTCGGCCAACCCCGAGGACTACACGGCCCGGGGGAAGATCATCACCCCGCTGAAGGACCGGATCGGGGCGGAGATCCGGACCCACTACCCCCGGAGCCTGGGCGAAGGGATGGCCATCACCGAGCAGGAGGCGTGGCTGGACCGGGGTAACAGCCTCCAGATCCCGACCTTCGTGAAGGAGGCGGTGGAGCTGGTGGCCCTGATCGCCCGGGAGCACCGGCACGTGGACAAGCGCTCCGGGGTGAGCCAGCGGCTCCCCATCACCGCCCTCGAGACCGTGGCCAGCAACGCCGAGCGGCGGGCGCTCCTCCGGGGCGACGCGGTGGCGGTCGCGCGGCCCCGGGACCTGTACGCGGCGCTCCCAGCCATCATGGGGAAGCTCGAGCTGGAGTACGAGGGGGAGGTGAAGGGGGGAGAGGCGGTAGCCACCACGCTCGTGCGGGAGGCGTTCGGCCGGGCTTTCAGCCGCCACCTGAACGCCTCCGACTGCCAGGAGATCGTCGCCTGGTTCGACGCGGGGGGAGCGGTGCAGCTCCCGGAGGGCCTCACCGCCTCGGAGGAGATGAAGCGCCTCAAGGGTGTGCCGGGCCTGCTGGAGCGGGCGGCCGGTCTCGCCGGCGCGGGAAACCCCGCCCCCGCGCTCCTGGCGGCGGCGGCGGAGCTGGTGCTCGAGGGCCTGCACGCCCTGAACAAGATCGACCGGAACGAGGAGCGCGGGTTCACGGGCCTGGCCAAGCCGGCCCCCGAGGCCCCTCCGGGGCCGGCCCCTCCCCGCCGCGGCCGCTACGTGAACTGAGGCGCGGAATGCCGACTGTCCGCTACTCGAAGTTCACCGGCCAGTGGTGGGAGCAGGCCAGCCTGGAGGACCTCCTCGCGGACCTGGCCGATTTCCTGCTGCAGAGCGGCCTCGGGGAGGCCGACCCGTGGGGAGAGCCGGCCGATGACCTGGAGCGGCTCAAGGAGGCGCTCCTGCGGGCGCTGGCCGCCCGCGGGCACATCACCCCGGAGGAGCTGGAGGCCTGGGAGGGCGGGGAGGCCAGTCCGGAGCGCCGGCGCCTGGAGCAGATGCTGGACGGGCTCCTGCGCCGCCTGGTGGAGGAGGGCTACCTGACGCTCCGGCCCCCGGGGAGGGTGGGGGACGACCTCGACGTCCGGGGCTACGCCGGGGAGTGGGGGCCGACCGACGAGCGGGCCCGCTTCGCGCTCACCAACAAGACGGTGGACTTCCTCGGGTTCAAGACCCTGAAGGACCTGCTGGGCTCCCTCGGGAAGTCGAGCGCGGGCCGGCACGAGACCCGGTTCCTCGCCACCGGGGTGGAGGCCAGCGAGGACTCGCGCCCGTACACCTTCGGCGACACCCTCAACCTGGATGTCCCCGGGACGCTCCTCAGGGCCATCGGCCGCCAGGGCCTGGCCATGCCCCTCGCGCTCGAGGCCGAGGACCTGCTGGTGCACCAGGCCGAGTACGCCTCCTCCTGCGCCACGGTCCTGATGCTGGACTGCAGCCACAGCATGATCCTCTACGGCGAGGACCGGTTCACGCCGGCCAAGCGGGTGGCGCTGGCCCTCGCGCACCTGATCCGGACCCAGTACCCGGGGGACAGCCTCCAGGTGGTCCTCTTCCACGACGAGGCGGAGGAGATCCCGTTCTCCCGCCTGGCGCGGGTCACGGTGGGCCCCTACTACACGAACACGGCGGCCGGGCTGGCCCTGGCCCGCCGGCTCCTGAGCCGCCAGCGGAAGGACATGCGCCAGATCGTGATGGTCACGGACGGCAAGCCCTCCGCCGTTACCTTGCCGGACGGCCGGATCTACCGGAACCCCGCCGGCCTGGACCCCCGCATCCTGCAGCGGACCTTTCACGAGGTCCTCGAGTGCCGGCGGGCCGGCATCCTCGTCAACACCTTCATGCTGGCCCGGGACTACGACCTCGTGGCCTTCGTGAAGCAGGTGACGGCGCTCTGCCACGGGAAGGCCTACTTCACCACCCCCGTGAGTCTGGGGCAATATCTGCTGCTCGACTTCATGACCAGGAAGATCCGGCGGATCCACTGAGCGGCCCCGCTTCCGGTTGACAGCGGGCCGCCGGGTCCCTACTCTTCGCGGGTGGCTGGCCCCTCCGGGGGCACGGGAGTGTCCGCATCCATGGTCCTCATCGATACGCACTGCCACCTTTTCTCTTCAGAGTACGCCGACCTGTCCGGTCTGCTCCATCGGGCGCGCGGCAGGGGCGTGGTGGCGGCGGTGGCCCCCGGGGTGAACCCGGCCACCAATCTCAGGCTCCTGGAGCTGGCCCGGGCCTACCCGGGCGCCATCTGGCCTTGCTTCGGCTTTCATCCTGAGCACCTCTTCCTCACCGAGGAGGACTTCCAGATGGTCTGCGCCGAGGTGCGGGAGCACCGGGCCGCCCTGGTCGGCCTGGGAGAGGTGGGCCTGCCGCACTACTGCCTGGCCGATGCCGCGGACGTGAAGGCGACGGCAGAGGCGGGACGGCGGCGCCTCCGGCACCTGCTGGACCTCGCGGTGGAGCTGGACCTGCCGGTCAGCCTCCACGCCCCGCACGAGGCGGCGGCCGAAGCCTTCGGGCTCCTCCGGGAGGCCGGCGTGCGGCAGGCGGTCTTCCACTGGCACAAGGCTCCCGAGGAGACCACCCGGCGGATCCTGGAGGCCGGGTACCTCATCTCCGTCACCCCCGAGGTCTGCTACCGGGAACGGGACCGCCAGTTGGTGAAAGAGGTCCCCCTCGACCAGCTCCTCCTGGAGAGCGACGGCCCCTGGCCGTACGAGGGGGAGTTCACCGGGATGACCACCGAGCCCTGGATGGTCGCCCTGGCGGCCCAGGCGGTGGCGCGGATCAAGGGGGTGGCGCTGGGTGAGGTCGCGGAGCAGACGACCCGGACCGCCGCCCGCCTCTTCGGTCTGGACCTGAGCCGCCTCCCCGCCCCGCGGGTCGGGCGGTGAGGGAGACCGAGACCCTCCGCCTGCGCGGCGCATCCGGGGCCCTAGCGGCCGTGCTGCACTTCCCCGCCCGGCCCCCCGCCCCGCTGGTGATCGCCTGCCACGGCCTCCTGAGCAGCAAGGACAGCCCGAAGTACCTCGAGCTGGCGGACGCCCTGGCGGGGGCCGGGTTCACCTGCGCCCGGTTCGACTTTTCGGGATGCGGGGAGAGCGAGGGGGCGCTCTCGGAGACAACCGTCGCCCGCCGGGTAGCGGACCTCCACAGCGTCGCGGAGGCGCTCTCTGTCCACCGGTCCGTGGCGGGGGGCCTGGGCCTCGTGGGGAGCAGCCTGGGCGGCTTCGTCGCCCTGTGCCACGCGAAGCACGACCCCCGGGTGCGCGCGGTGGTCGCCTGGGCCACGCCTGCCCACCTGAAGGACCTCGGGGGGGAAGGGGAGCTCTTGCTCCGGTACGGCCTCGGCCGTCCCCTGCTCGAGGAGCTGCATCGCGCGGGGGGCCTCGAGGCGCCGGATGGCGTCCCCCGCTGTCTCATCTTGCATGGCACGGCCGATGCGCTCGTGCCGGAGGCGCATGCCCACGCGCTCTACGCGCGTGCGGCCGAGCCGAAGAGCCTGGAGATCCTGCCGGGGGCCGACCATGTTTTCAGCGACCCGGCGGCGCGGGCGGTGGCACTCTCCCGCACCGTGGCCTGGTTCACCCGGTTCCTCCTCGATGGGGCAGGCTGAGGGGCGCGATGCAGGGGGAGCGCTTCATGCTCCGGCTCACGAAGGGGATCGTGGAGGAGATGGCCCGGCACGCCTCGGAGAGCTTCCCGGAGGAGTGCTGCGGGGTCATCCTGACCGGTGACGCGGGGGACATCCTCCGGCGCTGCAGCAACATCCAGAACCGGCTGCACGCCGAGGACCCGGCCACGCACCCCCGGGACGCGCGGACCGCCTACTACATCGACCCGGTCCAGGTCCAGCAGATCCTGAACGAGGCCGACCGGCGGGGGTGGGGCATCAAGGCGCTGTACCACTCCCACCCGGATCACGAGGCCTACTTCTCCGCGGAGGACCGGGGCAAGGCGCTCGCCCCCTGGGGCGAGCCCCTCTTCGGTGAGGCCGCCTACGTGGTGGTCTCCGTGTTCGACCGCCAGGTCCGCCGGATGAAGGCCTTCGCCTGGGACCCCGCGGCCAGGGATTTCGTCGAGGTCCCGATCGAGGCCGCCTGAAGCCGGCGGAGGCGGGGGCAAGGGAAGGGAGAGACCCCACACGTCCCGCTGGGCTATAATGACCACCGTGGGCGGAGCCGAGACCATCCCGGGCCGCGCCGCCGCGGCCGCAGCCGCCTTCGGCGATGCCCTCGCCATGCAGGCGAAGGGGGAGGCGGGGTACGTCCGGCTGACCTACCGGGAGCTCGCAGCGCGGGCGTCCGCGGCGGCCCGCGGTCTGGTCGCCCTGGGCCTCAAGCCCGGAGACCGGGCGGTCCTCCTCTCCGAGAACCGGCCCGAATGGGGAGTGGCCTACCTGGCCATCACCGGCGCCGGCGGGACCGCCGTTCCTCTGGATCCCCACCTCAGCGACGCCGAAATCGCGAACTGCGTCCGCCACGCCGGCGCGGAACTGGTCGTCGTCTCCGGACACTTCCGGGAGCGACTGGCAGCGTTGGCCGGCCAGGGACTTGCGGCGAGCATTCTCGACCTGGACGGCGGTCCGGGGGCCCTCTCCTTCGACACCCTGGCGGAGCAGGGGACCGGGGCGCTCCTGCCAGAGGTCCTCGCTGACACCCCCGCCTCGATCCTCTATACCTCCGGCACTACCGGGACCCCGAAGGGGGTCGTCCTCACCCATAGGAACTTCCTCGCGAACGCCGAAAGCGTCCTGGGCTCCATCCCCCCCCGCCGCGACGATGTCTTCCTCGCCCTCCTCCCCCTGCACCACGCCTTCCCCTTCATGGCCAACTTTCTCGTCCCTCTCCTCTCGGGGGCCTGCACGGTCTTCCTGCAGAGCCTCAAGGCGCCGGACCTGCTGGCCTGCATGCAGGAGACGGGCGTGACGATCCTGGTAGGGGTTCCGCAACTGTACGCCATGCTGCACCGGGGCCTCTGGGAGCAGATCGGGCGCCGGCCGGCGCTCGCCCGCGGGGCCTTCCGCCTGCTGCTGGCCGCGAGCGACCGCCTCCTGCCGCTCACGGGGGAGCGGGTCGGGCGACTCCTATTCCGGCAGGTCCACCGGCGCTTCGGCGGGCGGCTCCGCATCATGGCGAGCGGCGGGGCCAAGCTGGACCCGGCGGTGGCGGCAGACTTCAGGCGCCTCGGCTTCCAGGTCCTGGAGGGCTACGGGCTCACCGAGACCGCCCCCGTCGTCTCCTTCAACCCGCCGGAGCGCCCCGTGCTGGAGTCCATCGGGCGCCCGGTGTCTGGCGTGGAGGTCCGCATCGGGGAGCCGGATGCCGACGGGGTGGGCGAGATTCTGGTCCGGGGGCCCAACGTGATGCGCGGCTATTACCGGAACCCGGAGGCGACGGCGGAGGTCCTCCGGGATGGGTGGCTGCACACCGGGGACCTGGGCTACCTGGATGCCCGGAACTATCTCTACATCACCGGGCGAGCCAAGGAGGTCATCGTCCTCCCCTCCGGGAAGAACATCTACCCGGAAGAAGTCGAGGCCCACTACCACCAGTCCCCCTACATCAAGGAGATCTGCGTGGTCGGGGTGGAGGCCGGCGGCGAGGCCGGCGTGGCCACCGAGAGCCTGCGGGCGCTCGTCCTCCCGGACTTCGACTACCTGAAGGCCCAGCGGCTCTCCGGCGCCCGGGAGGCGATCCGGTGGGACATGGAGAACTACTCCCGCCGGCTCCCAGCCTACAAGCGCGTCACGGGATTCAGCCTGGTCAAGGAGCCCTTCCCCCGGACGCGACTCGGGAAGATCCAGCGGCACCGGGTCCAGGAGCTGTACCGGGACCTCCTGGCGGCGCCCCCAAGCCCCGCCGAGCCTGCCGAGGGGGCCGGCGACCCCCTCCTCGAGCGGCCCGGGGCCGACCGGATCCTGCAGCTCCTGACCGAACGGGCCAAGGGACGCCCGGTGCGCCTGGACGACAACCTGGAGCTGGACCTGGGGATCGACTCCCTCGGCCGAGTGGAGCTGGTCGTCGCCCTCGAGGAGATGTTCGGGATCGAGCTGCCCGACGAGGCCGGCTCGGAAGTCTTCACCGTCCGGGAGCTGCTCAGCCGGGTCCTCGAGGTGGCAGCCGGAGGCAAGGTACCCGCCGCGGCCCGGCGGAGCCCCTGGGAGGCGATCCTGAACACTCCCCCCGACGCGGCGGCGCAGGCGCGCCTCGCGGCCGGCACCTCCGGCCAGGCCGGCGTCGTCTCCTGGTTCATCCAGCACATCGGCTGGCTCCTCTTCACCCTGTTCTGCCGCCTGCGGGTCCTCGGGCGGGAGCGGGTGCCGGTGGCGGGACCTTTCATCCTGGCCTCGAACCACGCCTCCTACATCGACGGCTTCGTCATCGCGGCGGCCGTCCCCTACCGTTTTCTCACCCGGCTCTACTACGTCGGGTTCCAGACCTTCTTCCAGCACCCGGTCCTGGACTGGTTCGCCCGCAACGTCCGCGTCATCGCCATTGACATGGACGCCTACCTCGCCCGGGCACTGCAGATGGCCGCACACGTGCTCCGGGAGGGGAAGGTGCTCTGCGTCTTCCCCGAGGGGTCCCGCTCCATCGACGGGACGGTGAAGCCCTTCAAGAAGGGGACCGGGATCCTGGCCCTGGGGCTAAAGGTCCCGCTGGTCCCGGTGTACCTCCAGGGGACCTTCGATGTCTGGCCGCGCGGCGAGCGCTGGCCCCGGCCAGGCACGGTCCGCGTGACCTTCGGCGAGCCGGCCAGCGTGGACGACCTCCTGCGGGATCCCGCCGCCGTCGGGGCCGACGAGCCGGAGCGCCTCATGGCCGCCCTTCGGGCCCGGGTGGCGGCCCTGGCCGGTCCGGTTGCCGCGGGCGAGGGCCTCCCCTAGAATACGGCCATGCGACATCGGCCCCTGAAGGACTACTACCAGATCCTGGGCGTCCCCCCTGCCGCCTCCGACGAGGAGGTCAAGCGGGCCTATCGGCGACTCGCCCTCAGGTACCACCCGGACCGCAACCCCGGGGACCGGACGGCCGAGGAGCGCTTCAAGGAGATCAGCGAGGCCTACGCGGTCCTGACGGATCCGCCGAAGCGCCGCGCGTACGAAGGGGCGCGGGCGTCCGGTCCCCAGGCGCGGGGCCGGCCCGACTTCGGGTACAGCCAGGAGGAGATCCTCCGGGACCTCTTCAGCGGCCTCAGGACGAACCCCTTCTTCGCCGACCTGATGGCGGAGTTTCTGCGGGCGGGGGTCCGCGGGGACGAGCGGTTCTTCACCCGGACCTTCTTCGGTGGCCGAGGCGTCGTCTTCGGTGGCGTCTTCGTGGCCGGGCCGTGGGGGTGGCGCCGTGCCACCATCGGGCCAGGCCGCCGGCCCGAAGTCCGAGAAGGGCAGCGGGACCCGGCGGCGGTCCAGGGAGGGAGTCTTCTCCGCGCTCTGGGCAAGATGCTCCTGGGGACCCTTCGGGGCCTCTTCGGGCGGCCGGCCCTTCCCGGGGGCACGGACGGCGATCTGACCCGGGACCTTTCGCTCACGGCCGCCGAGGCGGGGGCGGGCGGCGTGAAGCGGGTCTCCCTCTCCCGGGGAGGGGAGCTGGAGGAGGTCCTCGTCACGATCCCGCCAGGCGTCCGCACGGGGACGCGCCTCCGGCTCAGGGGGAAGGGACGGCCGGGACCCGACGGACGGCTAGGCGACCTCTACCTCCGGGTGACCGTCGGGAACCAGTAGGGCCCGCGCCCGCCATTCCCCCCCGTCACCTGCGCTGGATCTCCGCTCATCCCCTGCCGCCCGACGTCGGCTGTCCGCTCTGCAGGACCAGGCACGCCAAGGGGGAGACCCCGGTGAAGCCCGTCATGCCCCTGGGGGACTTCCTGGTCGCCTACCTGAAGCGGGTCGGGGTGGAGCGTCTCTTCGGCATCCCGGGGGACCTGGTCCTGAACCTCTTCCTGCGCCTCGGGAAGCCCCGTGGCCTCCCGATCGTCACCCTCTCCCACGAGCCCGGCGTCGGATTCGCCGCGGACGGGTACGCCCGGAGCACCCGGCGCCTCGGCGTCCTGTGCGTCACCTATGGGGCCGGCGGCCACAACATGGTGAACCCCATTGCCGGCGCCTTCTCCGAGAAGGTCCCCCTCCTGGTGCTGAGCGGTGGCCCCGGTGAGGAGGACCGGAAGCTCGGGGCCCTGATCCATCACCAGGCCAAGGAGATCGAGTCGCAGTTCCGGATCTACCAGGAGCTGACCTGCGCCGCCGCCGTCCTCGATGATCCCCGGACGGCTGCCGAGGAGGTGGACCGCGTCGTCCGGGCCATCCACCACCACTACCGGCCGGGGTACCTGGAGATCCACCGGGATGCGGTGGAGCGACCGATCCCGGTCCCGGCGTACTTGCGGCGCTGGGACGGGACCTTCCCCGCGCGGCGGGCCGATCGGAAACGGGTGGCCGAGGCGGTCCGGGAGACGGCCGCCTGGCTGAATCGGGCAAAGCGGCCGGTCGTTATCGCGGGCGTGGAGGTCCAGCGGTTCGGCGTCCGGAAAGAGGTAGTCACCCTTGTGGAGCGCCTGGGAGTCCCCTGCATGACCACCGTCCTGGCCAAGGGGGTCTTCCCCATGGACCACCCGCAGCACATGGGGATCCACATGGGACCCCTGAGCCACCCGGCCATCCGGCGGCGGGTGGCGCAGGCGGACCTCGTCCTGCACCTGGGGGCGTTCCTCACCGACGTGGACCTGGCGAGCCAGCCCCTGACGGTCGCCCGGCACCGCTCCATCTGGGCCATGGATGACCGGGTCGAGATTTCCTTCCACGGCTACCCGGACGTCCCCCTCGCCGATTTCGTGCGCGGCCTCCTGAAGACCCCCCTGCGGGTGCACCGGGAGCGCCTCACCTACCACGACAACCTCCCCCCGCCCCGAAAAGGCGGCGACAGGATCACGATGGCAGAGGTCCT
Organism: Candidatus Methylomirabilis sp.; assembly: GCA_036000645.1. Taxonomy (NCBI): domain Bacteria; phylum Methylomirabilota (SeqCode); class Methylomirabilia (SeqCode); order Methylomirabilales (SeqCode); family Methylomirabilaceae (SeqCode); genus Methylomirabilis (SeqCode); species Methylomirabilis sp. (SeqCode). Next base: position 2,616 of record DASYVA010000236.1, on the reverse strand, counting down.
CCAGGAGGTGAACCGCTTCCTCCGGGGACGGCGGGAGTACCTGGTGACAGCCGACTCCGGGGACGCCATCTTCGCCGGGCTGGAGGTGCGGATGAGCGGCATGGCGACGTACCTGGCCCAGGGGTACTACGCCTCCATGGGGTTCGCGGTCCCCGGGGCTCTCGGAGCGCAGATGGGGACGGGTCTCCGCCCCCTCATCCTGTGCGGGGACGGCGCGTTCCAGATGACCGGCTACGAGATCGCCCATGCGCCCCGCTACGGGCTGACCCCGGTCGTGGTCCTCCTGAACAACGGCGGGTGGGGGATCTTCCAACCCCTCGCTACCCGGCCGGACCTCCTCGCGCTCCCCTCCTGGCGATACGCCGCTCTGGCGCGCCTGTGGGGGGGCGCCGGCTACGAGGCCGGGACGGCCATGGCGCTGCGGGAGGCGCTGCAGGCCGCCGACCGGGAGCGGCGCTTCGTCATCATCGAGGTCCCCATCGCCCCCGGGGACCTCTCTCCCCTGGCCCGCCGCTACTTCACCGCACGCCGCGGTCCTCGGCGACCCCGGTGAGGGCGACCGCGGTTGACGCTCCGCACCCGGGCCGGCATAATGCCGGGCATGGGGGACGCGCGCCTGGCCTCCCTGGTCCGAGCACTGCGCACGGGTGGGCCGACGGCCCGGCGACGGGCGCTCGCGGCGCTCGCCCGCCGCAGCGAGCGGGCTGTCGCCCCGGAGGTGGCCCTCCTCCTGCGCGACCCGCTGCCGGCGCTCCGGGCCGAAGCGGCGCGGGCACTCTCCCGCCTTGCGACGCAGGCTGAGATCCCGTTCCTTCTCGAGGCGCTCGACGATCCCGAGGCCGACGTCCGCTACTGGGCGGCCGTGGCGCTCGGGAACCTGGCCAGCCCCTCGGCCGTGCTGGCCCTCATTCGCCTGGCGCGCCGCGAGCCGGTCGCCGAGGTGCGGGACGCGGCGCGGGAGGCCATCCCCAAGACGGCCTGGTAGGAGCCGAGCCTCGGCCTCGCGTAGACGGGGGTTTCGCCGGTCGCCGGTGCACGCCCCCGCTGCTCTTTTCCCCTGCAGTCCTCCAGGAGGCACATCATGCGCAGATGCCATCGGGGAATCATCCGTGGTCTGCCCGCGAAGGCGCTGGCCTGCTACCTGGTCGCCGCGACCACCCTGCTCGGGGTCCTGCCCCGGGGGGCCGCGGCCGCCCTGGTCCCCACCACGCTGGCCGCCGTCGAGCAGGCCACGGGGCGGGCGGAGGACCTGGCGCGCCTCCAGAGCCTGCTGGAGCGGAAGGTCGTCCAACAGCGCCTGGGCGACCTCGGCTTCTCCGCCGAGGAGATCCGGGCCCGGCTGGAGGCCCTCGATGACGCGCGCCTGCACGAGCTCGCCCAGCGGATGGACGGGCTGGTGCCGGCGGGGGATGGCGTGGGGGTCGTGGTCGCCCTGGCCGTCATCGTCCTCGTGGTCGTGCTGATCCTCTACCTCATGGACAAGAAGATCATCATTACGGGCGGCGGCCAGCCTGCGAAGCGCTGAGCGTACGGCGTGTGCAATTTCCCGGAGGCCTGATGGACCCGGCGCGCCTCGAGCAGTTCCGGAAGATCGCGGAGCAGTACCCCACCGACGAGGCGGCCCGCTACGGTCTCGGGTCCCTGTACTTGCAGGCGGAGCGGTACGCCGAGGCCGAAGGGGAGTTCCGGGCGGCCATCAGCCTCAAGCCCGCCTACACCGCCGCCTATCGGGGCCTGGGGAGGGCGCTGGAGAAACAGGGGAAGACCGCGGAGGCCATCGCGACCTACCGAAAGGGGTGTGAGGTCGGAGCCCAGACCGGCGACTTGCAGACCAAGAAGGAGATGGAGGTGTTCCTCAAGCGGCTCGGCGGGGGTTGAGCGGAGGCGCGGCTCCGGCTGCCGGGCGAACGCCAACCTTCAGCGGCCGGGCCGGGCGGGAGGACGGGGGCTTGCCCCCGGCTCCAGGGGTCGGCGCTGGGTCTCATTGATTCGCTTGAGAATCAGCGTCAAGACCTCCTGGCTGTTCGCATCAACCCAGGAAAGGTTCACCGAGAGCGGGGTGAAGCCCAGCAAGTCGTTCCCGGCTGCCAATGCGCGCATGGCGCGCCGGGAGGGGGAGAGCCGGGCCAAATACGTCTCCGGGTCCCGCAACTCGAGCAGGATGACGTCCTGGCCTCCGACGGAGCTGAGGTAGGCCGCCTTGATGTCCGACCACGGGATGAGACCCACGCCGAGCGTCCGGTCGAGAATGCCGAGCGAATCAATCACGACGCGCGGCCGGGGATCCATGAATCGCCCGAGGAAGACCAGAGCGGCTCCGCCAAACACGAGGATACAGAGCCAGGCCCCCAAGACGGCAAGCGTCCTGGGAGACTCGTCAGAAGCCTGGACGAGGAGGACGATGATCCCCGCAACGACGACCCCGAGACTGCCGACAAGCGCGAAGAGGTATTTCCGGGTCGCACTGCGGATGACGACCTTTTCCATAGGCCGACTGCCGCCCTGGGCCGCAAGCCGGTGCTCGAGGGAGCGCCAGACGCTCTGCAGGCCGTTGAGGTGACTCTCCCGCCGGCGCGAACGGTTCCCAGCGCAAAGGCCGCAGGTCGCCCGGCCTGC
>DASYVA010000235.1 GCA_036000645.1 Candidatus Methylomirabilis sp. | reverse complement strand
GCTACCCGCGGACGGGTCGCCTGTCAAGTCCAAACTGCATCCCCTGTAGAGAGCGAATGATCTGACTGCTCCCGAGAGCATCTGAACTGTCCGCTCCCCAGCAAGCCGGGGGCGTGGCCCAATGGCCGCCGAGGAGGGCCTCGCCCGCCTCCAGAGCCTGGCGGCGGCCAACCGGTACCTGCAGGAGCGGTTCCTGCCGGCCTACAATGCCCGGTTCGGGCGAGCCCCCACCGACCCGGCGAGCGCCTTCGTGCCGCTCGGGCGGGTCGACCTGGAGCCGATCCTCTGCCACGAGGAGACGCGCACCGTGGCCCCCAACAACACAGTCATCCTCGCGGGGGTGCGCCTGCAGATCGCCAAGCAGCGGGGGGGCGGCGGACATGCCCGGGCCTCCAGGTCCTCGTCCGGCGCCATCTCGAGGGGCAGGATTCGGTGTGGTGGGGGAGCCGCTGCCTGGGGCGCTACAACGCCCAGGGCCGGCCGGTCCCCGCCCCTGCCGCGGCAGCCGCGGAGCCGTATGGGCACCAGGAGTAGTACGCTAGGGCGGTCGAGAGGGCGGCCCGGAAGCTCGTGAAGTAGGTGTTCCTCCTGGAGAGGGATGCGGACCGCTCGTCCAGCGCCTCCGAGGCGAGCGACGTGTTTAGGCAGCCTTCGCCCTCCGGGAAATGCGTTGACAACCCCGCCCCCTTCCGGTTAGGTAAAGGTCGGGAGGGGGCGGGGAATGTCGTTCACCATCACCCATCCGAAGGAAATCCGGGAGCGGATCCGCCGGGGCGAGTGGGTGCGTCCGACCGCCGGATGCGCCGCAGGGTACGTCCAGGCTAACCTGGTTATCCTCCCCCGGGACCTGGCCTACGACTTCCTCCTCTTCACCCACCGGAATCCCAAGCCCTGCCCCCTGCTGGAGGTGACCGACCCCGGCTCCCCGGAGCCGGCGCGCCTCGCCCCAGGCGCCGATCTCCGGACCGATGTGCCGAGGTACCGGGTGTACCGCCATGGGGTCCTGGCCGAGGAGGTCACGGACCTGCTCGCCCTCTGGCGGGATGACCTGGTGGCCTTCCTGCTCGGCTGCTCCTTCACCTTCGAGACGGCCCTCCTGAGGGCGGGCGTGCCCGTGCGACACCTGGAGGAGGGGAGGAACGTCCCCATGTATATCACCAGCGTCCCCTGCGCGCCGGCCGGCCTCTTCGCGGGGCCGCTGGTGGTGTCCATGCGCCCTCTTCCGCCCGACAAGGTGGCACGGGCGGCAGCCGTGACGGCCCGGTTCCCCGCGGTCCACGGGGCGCCGGTCCACGTGGGGACACCCGAGGCGCTGGGGATCCGGGACCTGGGCCGCCCCGACTTCGGGGACCCGGTCACGATCCGGCCCGGGGAGGTGCCGGTCTTCTGGGCGTGTGGCGTCACCCCCCAGGCCGTCGCCATGGCCGTCAAGCCACCCCTCATGATCACGCATGCGCCCGGGCACATGTTCGTGACCGACCTCCAGGACGAAGCCCTCGCCGTTCTCTGACGCGTCACCCCCATGCATGTCCCGGCCCGCGCCCGGCGCATCGGGAGTGGCAGCGGCGCCCCCCGGGGAATCCGTGGCACGTGGGAGCGGCGCCGGGGGCTTCCTTGCCCGTGGATGAAGAGCAAGAGAAAGGGGGAGGTTCCATGATCCGACGGATGGGCAGGAGAACAGCGCTTGAGGCCTTGCTGGCGCTCCTGGCGCTGACAGCGGTGGGGGCCTGCGCCCGGCCACCAGCGAATGAGGTCGTCATTGGGGTCCTCTACCCGATGACAGGCCCGGTGGCCCAGATCGGCATTGATGCGAAGAATGTCATCGACGTGGCCCTGGACATCATCAACAACCGGCACGACCTGAAGCTCCCGCTGGCGGCGGAGGCGGGGCTTCCCCGGCTCGGCGGCGCCAAGGTCCGCGTCGTGGTCGTGGACCACCAGGGCAAGCCGGACATCGGCCAGGCCGAGGCCGAGCGCCTGATCACCCAGGAGAAAGTCCACGCACTGTTCGGAGCCTACTTCTCCAGCGTGACCAACACGGCCAGCCAGGTGGCGGAGCGGATAGGGATCCCGTTCGTGAACGCGGACTCCTCCTCCCCCGCCCTCACCGAGCGGGGCTTCCAGTGGTTCTTCCGGACCAGCCCGCATGACGGCCACTTCAGCCTGGTGATGTTCGACTTCCTGAAGGACCTGGAGAAGCAGAAGAAGGTCAAGTTCAGGACGGTGGGCATCCTGAACGAGAACACGCAGTTCGGCTCGGACTCGGCCAAGGTGCAGGAGGAGCTCGCCAAGAAGCACGGGTACCGGCTGGTCGCCAAGCTTCCCTTCAAGAGCGGGTCGCCGAGCCTGGACGCCGAGATCGGCCGCCTGAAGGCGGCGAGGCCGGATGTCCTGCTGCCCAGCATCTATACCTCCGACGCCATCCTGTTCACGCGGACCGCGAAGAACCTGGACTATAACCCCAGGCTCATCGTGGCACAGGACGCCGGGTACACGGACCCCAAGTTCGTGTCCGAGATGGGGAAGGAGGCGGAGGGGGCGATCACCCGCGCGCCCTTCGCCATGGACCTGGCCGGGCGGAAGCCGCTCATCCCGGTGGTCAACGAGATGTTCAAGAAGCTGAGTGGGGGCCGGGACCTCAGCGACGTCCCCGCCCGGGTGCTCACCGGGTTCCTGGTCCTGGCCGATGCCATCAACCGGGCGGGCTCCAGGGAGCCCGCGGCCATCCAGAAAGCCCTCCGCGAGACCAACATGCCTGCGGAGCAGCTCCTGATGCCCTGGACCGGGGTCCGGTTCGACGAGAAGGGGCAGAACACCGGGGTGCGAGCGATCCTGATGCAGCTTCAGGGAGGAACCTACTACACCGTGTACCCCTTCGAGCTCGCGGCCCGGGATGTCCTCTACCCGATCCCGACCTGGGCCAAGCGGAAGTAGCGCCCGCGGTCTCGGCCCGGCTCCTCACGGCGGACCGGCGGCGGGCAGGTCGGCCTGCCCGCCGCCCGCCCCATGGACCTCCTGACGATTCCCCCCAGCGACGTGCTGATCCAGGGGATCCTGAGCGGGATCCTCATGGGGTTCGTCTACGCGCTGATCGCCGCGGGGCTCAGCCTCATCTTCGGCTTGATGGAGATCGTGAACTTCGCCCACGGCGAGTTCCTGATGCTGGGGATGTACACGGCCTTCTGGATGTACGCCCTCTTCGCCCTGGATCCTCTGCTGAGCGTCCCGATCTGCGCGCTCGCCCTCTTCGGGGTGGGGGTCCTGGTCTACTACGGGATCATCCGCCGGATCCTGGGGGGCCCGATGCTCGCCCAGATCTTCGCCACCTTCGGCCTGGCGATCCTGCTCCGCGCCTCCGCCCAGTTCCTCTGGACCCCCGATTTCCGGCAGGTGGGCGACGCCTGGGTCGCCGGCCCCGTGCAGCTCCTCGGGATCTCGATCGGGCTTCCCCGGGTTGTGGCGAGCCTCGCCTCGCTTGCCACCTTTGCGGGCCTCTACTGGTTCATCACCCGAACGGAGACCGGCGTGGCGCTCGAGGCGACCGCCCAGGACCGGCAGGCAGCGGCCCTGATGGGGATCAACACGGACCGGATGTTCGCCCTGGGCTGGGGGATCGGAGGGGCCTGCGTCGGGGTGGCGGGGGCGTTCCTGACCACCTTCTTCTATGTCTTCCCCGATGTGGGGAGCACCTTCGGCCTCCTCGCCTACGTCACGGTGGCCCTCGGCGGGTTCGGAAGCGTCCCGGGCGCCCTCGTGGCCGGGGTGATCATCGGAATGCTCGAGGTGCTGGCCGGGCTCTTCATCGCCCCCGCCTTCAAGTACGTGGCGGTCTTCCTCCTCTACCTGGGGGTGGTTCTCGTCCGGCCACAAGGTCTTATGGGGAAGTTCTGAGGGAAGTTCCGAATGCGCCGGTCCACACTGCTCCTCCTCGGCCTCCTGGCCGTCCTTGCCCTGGCCGCGCCGGCGCTGGCCCGGCTCCCGTATCATCGGGACCTCGTGATCAAGGTCCTCCTCTTCGGGATGCTGGCCCAGGCCTGGAACATCCTCGCCGGGTACTGCGGGCAGATCTCGCTCGGCCACGCGGTCTTCTTCGGGACGGGGGCGTACGCCTCCACGGTCCTCCAGTTGCAGGCCGGGGTGAGCCCGTGGCTTGGCCTCCTGGCGGGCATCGTGCTGGCCGTCCTCCTCTCCCAGGTCATCGGCTACCCGTGCTTCCGCCTGCGGGGGCACTACTTCGCCATCGCCACGATCGCGGTGGGGGAAATCGTCCAGACAATGGCCCTCAACTGGGAGGCCATCGGGGCCGCCCGGGGCCTCACCCTCCCCCTCCGCCCCGACTCCCTCCTCGCCTTCCAGTTCCACCGGAGCAAGTACCCCTACTACTACATCGTGCTGGCCTTCCTCCTCGTCTGCCTGGCCGTGAGCTGGTGGATCGAGCGCTCCCGGCTCGGGTACTACTTCCGGGCCATCCGGGAAGACCCGGAGGCGGCGGCCAGCGTGGGGATCCCGGTCACCCGCTACAAGCTCATCGCCATGGCCTTCTCCGCGGCCTTCGTGGCGGCTGGCGGGACCTTCTACGCCCAGTACGTCCTCTTCCTGGACCCGGAGAGCGCCATGCCCCTGTCCCTCTCCATCCTGATTTGCCTGCTGGCCGTGGTGGGCGGCGTCGGGACGCTCTGGGGGCCCGTCCTGGGGGCCGCGATCCTGATCCCGCTGTCCGAGCTGACCCGGGTGCAGTTCGGCGGAACCGGGCGGGCGGTGGATTTAATCATCTATGGCGCCCTCCTCACGGCCGTGGCCGTCTACCAGCCCGCGGGGCTGGCCGGCCTCCTGCGGCGGGCCTGGGGCCGGTGATGGCGCTCCTCACGCTCGACGGGGTCACGAAGCGCTTCGGCGGGGTGGTGGCGAACCAGGCGGTCTCCTTCCAGGTTTCTCCCGGGGAGATCGTGGGGCTGATCGGGCCCAACGGGGCCGGCAAGAGTACCCTCTTTGATGTGGTGACCGGGTACTACCGGCCCGATACCGGGCGCATCACCTTCAACGGCCACGACCTCGTCGGCCTGCGCCCCGACCAGGTCAACCGCCTCGGGATCGGCCGCACCTTCCAGAAGCTGCGCCCCTTCCGCGAGATGACCGTCCTGGAGAACGTGATGGTGGCGGTGATGGGGCATACCCCGCATCCGGCGGCCGCCCGCGACGAGGCCCTGGCCTCCCTGGAGGTCGTGGGGCTGGCCGCCAAGGCCCAGGTGTACGCCCGGGACCTGAGCACGGGGGAACGCAAGCGCCTGGAGCTGGCCCGGGCCATGGCGACCCGGCCGCGCCTGCTCATGCTGGACGAGGTGACCGGAGGCGTGGACCAGACGACCATCCCGGGCCTCACCGCGTTGATCGGCCGGCTCCGGGAGCGGGGCCTCACCCTCGTGGTCATCGAGCACAACATGCGGGTGATCATGGCCCTGGCCGACCGGATCGTGGC
>DASYVA010000234.1 GCA_036000645.1 Candidatus Methylomirabilis sp. | reverse complement strand
TCCGCCGGCGAGCGGCAGCCCGACCGTCCGAAAGTTCCCTTCGGGGCCGGGGAACCGTATGCTATGATTCCGTAAGGATTCCCGGGCACTGGAATTGCAGGCTGAGCCCCGCCGGGAGGGAGAGGCGCATGCGGGATGTCGTCGCCGTCGTGATGGCCGCCGGGGAAGGGACCCGGATGAAGTCGGGCCGGGCGAAGGTCCTGCACGCGGTTCTCGGGCGCCCCATGATCGGCCATGTCCTCGACCTCTGCCGGCGCCTGGAGGTCAAGCGGACGGTCGTCGTCGTGGGCTACCAGGCGGAGGCGGTCAAGGAGGCCTGCGCCGGAGCCCCCGTCGAGTTCGTGCTCCAGGCCGAGCAGCGGGGAACGGCCCATGCGGTCCAGCAAGCGGCCGAGGCCCTCAAGGGCTTCACCGGGACCGTCCTCGTCCTCTCCGGCGATGTCCCCCTCCTGAAGGAAGAGACCGTCCGGGGCCTGCTCGCCCACCACGAGAAGAAGCGGGCGGCCGCCACCATGCTGACCGCCACGCTCCCGGATCCCACCGGCTACGGGCGGGTCATCCGGGCGCGTGCGGGGCAGGTTCACCGCGTGGTGGAGGAGGTGGAAGCGAACCCCCGGGAACGCCAGGTGAGGGAGGTGAACGCGGGCGTCTATGCGTTTGCAGCCCCGGCGCTCCTCAGGGCGCTGACCGAGGTCCGGACCTCGCGGGTGAAGGGGGAGTTCTACCTGCCGGACGTGCTCGCCGGGCTGCGACGCCGCCGGCAGAAGGTGGAAGCGCTCCGGGCTGCCGATGCGGGCGAGGTCCTCGGGATCAACACCCGGGCCGAGCTGGCGGCGGCCGTGGCGGTTCTTCGGCAACGGGTGCTCGACAGGCTCATGCGGGAGGGGGTGACGGTCCTCGACCCCTCCTCTACCTACGTGGATGCAACCGTGAGCATTGGCCGAGACACGGTGCTGTACCCGAACGTGACCCTGGAGGGCCAGACCGCCATCGGGGAGGGATGCGTCATCTACCCCGGCAGCCGCCTCCGGGATACCCGCCTCGGCAACGGGGTTACCATCCTGGACGGCTGCCTCCTGACCGAGAGCGAGATCGCTGACGCGTGTAGCCTGGGTCCGTACGCACATCTCAGGCCCGGGAGCCGGCTGAAGAAGAAGGCCAAGGTCGGGAACTTCTGCGAGGTGAAGAAGTCGGTCATCGGCGAGGGCTCCAAGGTCCCGCATCTCACCTACATCGGTGACACGGTGATGGGGGATCGGGTGAACATCGGGGCCGGGACCATCACCTGCAACTACGACGGCTACGCCAAGCACCAGACGGTCATCGAGGATGAGGCCTTCGTGGGCTCCAACGTGAACCTGGTGGCCCCCGTCAAGGTCGGAAAAGGCTCGGTCATCGCCGCCGGGTCCACCGTCGGCCAGGAGATCCCGCCTGACGCGCTGGCCATCGAGCGGGCGCAGCAGGTCAACAAGGAGGGGTGGGCGGCAGCCCGCCGGGCCAAGATGGCGGCCGCCAAAAAGCCCCCGCAGGAACAGGAGTAGGGCCCGCCATGTGCGGCATCATCGGGTACGTGGGTCCCAAGGGGGTTGTCCCCGTCCTCCTGGATGGCCTGAAGCGCCTGGAGTACCGGGGCTACGACTCGGCCGGCCTCGCCTTCCTGCAGGGCGGCCGCCTCATCGTCCAGCGGAGCGTCGGGAAGATCCGGGACCTGGAGAACACCCTCTGGGGGAAGGACTACCGGGGGGAGATCGGGCTGGGGCACACCCGCTGGGCCACCCACGGCCGGCCGTCAGAGGAGAACGCCCACCCCCACACGGACTGCCGGGGCGAGGTCGTGGTGGTCCACAATGGGATCATCGAGAATTACCTGGCGCTGAAGCAGAAGCTCACGGCCGAGGGACACACCTTCCGCTCCGAGACCGACACTGAGGTGATCGCCCACCTGATCGAGAAGTACCTCCGCGAGGGGGACCTCCCCACGGCCGTCCGTCGGGCCCTCAAGGAGGTCACGGGCGCCTATGCCATCGGCGTCCTCTGGCAGGGGGACCCGGACCGGATCGTGGGGGCCCGGGTGAGCAGCCCTCTGGTCGTCGGCCTGGGGGAGGGGGAGTTCCTCATCGCCTCCGACATCCCGGCCCTCCTCGCCCACACGCGCAACGTCCTCTTCCTCGACGACGGCGAGGTGGCCGTCCTCGGCCGCGACGGGGTGGAAGTCACCACCATGGACGGGGAGCCGGTCAGCAAGCGCGTGGAGCGCGTGGCCTGGAGCCCCATCCTGGCCGAGAAGGGGGGCTACAAGCACTTCATGCTCAAGGAGATTTACGAGCAGCCCCGGGCCATGCGGGACACGCTGCTCGGCCGGTACTCGCTCGAGCAGGGGCGGATCTTCCTGGAGGGGATGGAGCCGCTGGAGGAGGCGCTGGGTCAGGTGCAGCGGATCACCCTGGTGGCGTGCGGCACCTCCTGGCACGCCGCCCTGGTGGGGAAGTTCCTTCTGGAGGAGATCGCCGCGCTTCCCGTGGAGGTGGACTACGGCTCCGAGTTCCGCTACCGGAGCCCGCTGGTGGACGCGCGGACCCTCTTCGCGGCCATCAGCCAGTCGGGGGAGACGCTGGATACCCTGGTGGCCCTCCGCGAGGCCCGCAAGCGCGGCTGCCCGGCAGCCGCCATCGTGAACGCGGTCGGCTCCAGCATCAGCCGGGAGGCGGACGGCGTCCTCTACACCCACGCCGGCCCCGAGATCGGGGTGGCCTCCACCAAGGCCTTCACGAGCCAACTGGTCGCCCTCTACCTCTTGGCCCTGCACCTCGGCCAGCGGCGGGGCACCCTGGACGGCGACACCATGCGGGCACACCTGGCAGACCTCATCCGGTTGCCCCAGCAGGCGGAGGCCGCGCTGAGGCTCGACGCCGAAGTGGAGGCGCTGGCCCAGCAGTACGCCGCCTGCCGGGACTTCCTCTACCTCGGGCGGGGAATCCACTACCCGGTCGCGCTCGAGGGGGCGCTCAAGCTCAAGGAGCTCTCCTACATCCACGCCGAGGGGTATCCGGCGGGGGAGATGAAGCACGGTCCCATCGCCCTCATTGACGAGCAGATGCCGGTCGTGGTCCTGGCCCCGCGGGATAAGGTCTACGAGAAGATCCTGGCCAACATCCAGGAGGTCAAGGCCCGGGGCGGCATCGTCATCGCCTTCGGCACCGAGGGGGATCACGAGCTGGCCGAGAAGGTGGATCACTGCCTGATGGTCCCGCGCTCCTCCCGCCTGACGAGCCCCGCCCTCATGACGATCCCGCTGCAGCTGCTGGCCTACCACGTCGCCGTCCGCAAGGGCTGCGACGTGGACCAGCCCCGCAACCTCGCCAAGAGTGTCACCGTCGAGTAGCCCTGCGCCCCCCCCCGGCCGCGCTACCGTTCCCAGGCTTTTCCTTCCGACCCCTCTTCCGCCTGGGCTATAATTCCACCGGCGCTTCGCCATGAGGCCATGGGGCTCGGTGAGACATCCGGGATCCAGAAGGCAATGCGACAGGTTCTCGAGAGTCTGAACCCGGCGCAGCGGGAGGCGGTCCTCCACACGGAGGGGCCGCTCCTGATCCTGGCCGGGGCCGGCTCCGGCAAAACCCGGGTCATTACCCATCGGATCGCCCATTTGATTGACGGGTGCGGCGTCCGCCCGGGGAGCGTCCTGGCCGTCACCTTCACCAACAAGGCAGCCGGCGAGATGCGCGAGCGGGTGGAGCGCCTCCTCGGGGCAGCGGGGCTCGGCGTCTGGGTGGGGACGTTCCATGCCACCTGCGTCCGGATCCTCCGGCGCAATGCGCACCTCCTCGGACTGCGAGGCTCCTTCGTCATCTACGACGATGCGGATCAGCTGAGCGTGATGAAGGCCTGCCTCACCGATCTCGACTTCGGGGAGCGGGTCCTGAACCCCCGGCTGGCCCTCGCGAGGGTCAGTCGGGCGAAGAACGAGCTGCTCACCCCGGCGGAGTATGCGGCAGCCGCGGCCGATTTTACGGAGGAGCGAGTGGCCCGCGCCTATTACCGGTACCAGGAGCGACTCCAGCAGAGCGGGGCCCTGGACTTCGACGACCTCCTGATGCGGACGGTCCGGCTCTTCGAGGAACACCCGACCATCCTGGCGGCCTACCAGACCCTCTGGCGCTACCTGATGGTGGACGAGTACCAGGACACGAACCACGCCCAGTACCGGCTGGTCCGGCTGCTCGCGGCGGCGCACCAGAATCTGGCGGTTGTCGGGGATGACGATCAGTCCATATATAGATGGAGGGGCGCGGATCTCCGAAACATCCTGGACTTCGAGCGGGACTATCCCGCGTGCCGGGTCGTCCGCCTGGAGCAGAACTACCGGTCCACGCAGGTCATCCTGGACGCGGCCCACGGGGTCATCTCGAAGAACCTCGACCGGAAGCCGAAGCGGCTCTGGACCGAGCGGGCCGGCGGGGAGCCGGTCGGGCTGTTCCAGGGACGGGACGAGGAAGAAGAGGCGGAGTTCGTCGCCCGGACCATCGGCCGGCTGGGGGCGGAGGAGGGCGCCTCCCTCGATGACTTCGCCGTCTTCTACCGGGTGAACGCCCAGTCCCGGGCCCTGGAGGACGCGCTCAGGCGGCAGGTCATCCCCTACGTCATCGTGGGTGGGGTCCGGTTCTACGAGCGCAAGGAGGTGAAGGACGCCCTGGCCTACCTGCGCCTCATTGCCTCGTCCGCGGATTCGGTCTCGTTCCTGCGCGCCATCGGGGTCCCGCCCCGGGGCCTGGGAAAGGGGGCCCTGGAGAAGCTGGACCAGGTGGCATCAGTCCAGCGCTGCTCCCTCTGGGAGGCGTGCAGCCGGCAAGAGCTTCTGGAGGCGCTGCCAGCCCGGCAGCAGAAGGCGTTGCAGGAGTTCACCGCCCTCATCGAGCGGCTCCGGGCCCAGGTGGCGCAGCTTGCGCTGCCGGACTTGGTCCAGGCAGTGCTCGAGGAGAGCGGCCTGCCGAGGGCCCTCCAGGAGGAGGGGACGCCCGAGGCGGAGGGGAGGTTGGAGAACTTACGCGAGCTCGTTGCGGCCGCCCAGGACTTCGTGCTTCGGAGTGAGGAGCCGACGCTGCAGGCGTTCCTCGACTCGGTGGCCCTCATCTCCGACGCGGATACCCTGGAGGATGGCCGGGGAGCGGTCACCCTCATGACTCTCCACATGGCAAAGGGGCTGGAGTTCGGAACGGTCTTCCTCACCGGGATGGAGGAGGGGGTCTTCCCCCACGCCCGGGCACTTGCCGATGACGAGGAACTGGAGGAGGAGCGGCGGCTCTGCTACGTGGGGATCACCCGCGCCAAGCACCGCCTCTACTGCACGGCAGCCCTGGAGCGCCGCCTGTACGGCGGAGGAAGCTTCAACCTCCCCTCTCGGTTCCTGGAGGAGATCCCCCCCGAGCTGACGGTCCGGGCCGACGCGGGCGGCCGGATGCCGGGAGAGGAGAGCGGGCCGGTCGTCCGCGAACCCGACGGTCTCCGGTACGAGTCGGTGGAGGAAGGGGAGCGGTCCGTGGACTTCTACCGGCCGGGCGTCCGGGTTCGTCACCCCGAGTGGGGGATCGGCACCATCCGGGACCGGACCGGTGAAGGAGAGGACGCGAAGGTCACCATCACCTTCCCCGGCGTCGGGTCCAAGCGTGTCAAGGTCAAATACGCCAACCTGACGCGAGCCTGAGGACGGCTCCAGCTCACGCCTGCTTACCTGCCTGTTTACGCTCACGCCTACTGAGAGTAAAATAAGGCAGACTTTGCCCGTCGAGGGAACTTCTCCGGTTCACGGTGCAGGCCCTGCGGGGGTCCACGATGAAGATTACCCTCCAAGAGGTGGAACACGTCGCGCGGCTGGCCCGCCTGGCCCTCTCCGGGGAGGAAAAGGAGCAGATGCGGAGCCAGCTCGATCGGATCCTAGGCTACATCGAGAAACTGAACCAACTCGACACGGCCGCCGTCGAGCCCACCTCCCACGTGATCCCCATGACGAATGTCTTCCGGGATGATGCGGTCGTCCCTTCGCTTTCCCGGGAGGAAGCGCTGGAAAACGCGCCGGACAGACACGAGGGGTTCTTCCGGGTCCCCCGGATCATCGAACAGTAGGGTGGAGCAGTGGTGGACCTGATCGGGCTGACCATCCATGAGCTGCGGGATTCCCTCGGGGCCGGGAAGGTCTCTGCGGGGGAGGCGACGCGCGCCTACCTCGACCGGATCGGGCAGGTGGAGCCGCGGGTCCGCGCGTACCTGACCGTGACCGGCGACCAGGCGCTCGCCCAGGCCGAGGCGGTGGACAGGACCCGGAAGGCCGGCGACCGCCTGGGTCCCCTGGCGGGCATCCCGCTCGCCCTGAAGGACGTCCTGTGCACGAAGGGGATCCGGACCACCTGCGGCTCGAAGGTCCTCGAGCCCTTCGTCCCCCCGTATGACGCCACGGTCGTGAGCCGATTGCGGGCCGCCGGGGCGGTCTTCCTCGGGAAGGCCAACATGGACGAGTTCGCCATGGGCTCCTCCACGGAGAACTCCGGTTTTCACCCGACGGCGAACCCCTGGGATCTGGGGAGGGTTCCGGGAGGCTCCAGCGGCGGCTCGGCGGCGGCGACGGCGGCCGACGAGGCGGCGGGCGCTCTCGGCACCGACACCGGCGGCTCGATCCGGCAGCCGGCCAGCCTCTGCGGCGTCGTGGGCCTCAAGCCGACGTACGGCCGCGTTTCCCGGTACGGCCTGGTCGCCTTCGCCTCCTCCCTGGACCAGGTCGGTCCCCTGACGAAGGACGTGGAGGACGCCGCCCTCTTGCTGCAGGTCATCGCGGGCCGGGACCCTCGGGATTCCACCTCGGCGGACGTCCCGGTCCCGGACTACCGGGCCGCCCTCCGGGAGCCAATCCAGGGCCTGCGAGTGGGGATCCCGGATGAGTACTTCATCGAGGGGATGGACCCGGAGGTGGAGGGCGCGGTGCGGGAGGCGATCCGGGTCCTGGAGGGGCTGGGGGCGCGCCCGGAGAAGGTGAGCCTGCCCCACACGGCCTACGCTGTGGGGACCTACTACTTGGTGGCGACCGCCGAGGCCTCGAGCAATCTCGCCCGCTACGATGGGGTCAAGTACGGCTACCGCTCGGCGAAGGGGCGGGATCTCATCGAGATGTACCAGCAGACGCGGCGGGAGGGGTTCGGGCCCGAGGTGCGGCGCCGGATCATGCTGGGGACGTACGCCCTTTCGGCCGGCTACTACGATGCCTACTACCTGAAGGCCCTGAAGGTCCGCACCCTCATCCGGCAGGACTTCCTCGCCGCCTTCAAGCGGTGCGACGTCATCGTGACCCCGACCTCCCCGACGGCGGCGTTCCGCCTCGGGGAGAAGACGGCGGACCCCCTCACCATGTACCTCTCGGACATCTTCACCATCTCGGCGAACCTGGCGGGGGTCCCGGGGATCTCGGTCCCCTGCGGGTTCACCAAAGAAGGGCTGCCGATCGGGCTCCAGCTCCTCGGGCAACCCTTCGACGAGGCCCGGCTGCTCCGGGCCGCGTACGCCTACGAGCAGGCCGCGCCATGGCGGAAGCGCAAGCCAAACCTGTGAGCCACCTGTACTTCGCCTACGGGTGCAACATGGCCCGGCTGCACATGAAGCGGCTGTGCCCCGGGGCGAAGTTCGTCAGCCGCGCGATCCTTCGAGACCATCAGCTCGCCTTCACCCGGCCGGGGGGCGAGTTCGGGGGCGGGACCGCGGACGTCAAGCCGGTGAAGGGCCGGGTTGTAGAGGGGGTCCTCTGGGAGGTGACGGAGGAGCACCTGAAGACCCTGGACGAGTACGAGGAGGTCCCCCGGGCCTACGAGCGCAAGACGGTGACGGTGGAGAAGCCGGACGGGACGCCGGTGAAGGCCTTCGCCTACTTTGCCGTCCCGGTGGGGAATTACGCCCCCTCCCGGCGCTACATGCGCCTCCTCATCCAGGGGGCGGAGGAGCACAACCTCTCGGATCCCTACATCGCATTCCTCGAATCCATTCGGACCCGGGGGTAGGGCTGTCCCGCGGGTCAGTGACGGTGGCACTGTTGAAGCCGAACCGAGAGGCAGGAAGAGCATGGCCTTCGAGGCGGTGATCGGGCTGGAGGTGCACGCCCAGCTCCTGACCCGGTCCAAGATCTTCTGCGGGTGCAGCACCACCTTCGGCGAGGCGCCCAACACGCAGACCTGTCCCGTCTGCCTCGGCATGCCCGGCGTCCTGCCGGTCCTGAACCGTCAGGCGGTGGCCTTCGCCCTGAAGATGGCCCTGGCCTCCGGGTGCACCATCGCTCGCTCCTCCCGCTTCGCTCGAAAGAACTACTTCTACCCCGACCTTCCCAAGAACTATCAAATCTCGCAGTACGAGCTGCCGTTGGCGGAGCACGGGTCCATCGAGATCGGGGGCGGGGCGGGCCGGAAGCGGGTCGGGATCCGCCGGATCCACCTCGAAGAGGACGCGGGGAAGCTCCTGCACGCCGGGTCGCTGGACGCGGCCCCCTTCAGCCTGGTGGACTTCAACCGGTGTGGGGTTCCCCTCATCGAGATCGTGAGCGAGCCGGACCTCCGGTCCCCTGAGGGGGCCGTCGAGTACCTGAAAATGCTCCGGGCCATCCTGGTGTACCTGGAGATCTGCGACGGCAACATGGAGGAGGGAAGCCTCCGCTGCGACGCCAACGTCTCCGTGCGGCCCGCCGGCGCCACGGCCCTCGGCGTCAAGACCGAGGTCAAGAACATGAACTCCTTCCGGAGCGTCCAGCGCGCGCTGGAGTACGAGATCCAGCGGCTGGTCAAGCGCCTGGAGACCGGGGAGCGGATGGTCCAGGAGACCCGCCTCTGGGACGCCGACCAGGGGGTCACCCTCTCCATGCGCTCGAAGGAGGAGGCCCACGACTACCGGTATTTCCCGGAGCCCGACCTGGTGCCCGTCGTGGTGGAGGATGCCTGGCTCGAGGAGCTCCGGGCGAGCCTGCCAGAGCTGCCCGACGCCCGGGAAGCCCGGTTCGTGAGTCAGTACGGCCTCCCGGCCTACGACGCCGGGGTCCTGACGGCGAGCCGCCCGCTCGCGGACTTCTACGAGGAGGTCGTCCGTCTCCACCCGGATGCCAAGGCGGCCAGCAACTGGGTGATGGTGGAACTCCTGGGCCTCCTGAACCGGGACGGGCTGGGGATCACTCAGAGTCCCGTCGGGGCGCAGGACGTCGCGGACCTGCTGGCGGCAGTGAAGTCGGGGAAGATCAGCGGGTCGGCGGCCAAGACGGTCTTCGAGAAGGTGTACGAGGGGAATCGCGGGAAGCCGGCGCGGGTCGAGCCAACCGGCGCCGCCCGCGTCACCGTTGCGGATGTGATCCAGCGCGAGGGGCTGGAGCAGGTCTCCGACGCGGACGAGCTGGCGCGGATCGTGGATGAGGTCCTCGCCGCAAACGCAGCGGTGGTGGCGGAGTTCCGGGCCGGAAAAGAAAAGTCCTTCACCTTCCTGGTGGGCCAAGCCATGCGGGCGACCCGCGGCAAGGGGAACCCGAAGCTGATCAACGAGCTCCTCCGGGCCCGCCTTGCCCGGGATGCCGTAAAGTAAGCGATGGCCCCACGCCGGCTCAAGATCGCACTGGCCCTCGCCGCAGGCGCCCTGGTCCTGGTCGTCCTCCTGCTGCTCCTCCTGCCATCCCTCATTCCCGCGGACCGCTACCGCGCGCTCATCGCGGCGAAGGCGGGCGAAGCGCTGGGCCGGCCCGTCAGCGTCGGAGCGGCCCGCCTGACCATCCTCCCCGGCGTCGGGGCGGAGGCGACCGACCTCACGATCGGCGAGGATCCGGCCTTCGGCCGCGAGCCGTTCCTGCGGGCGAAGGCGGTGCAGGTCCGGGTGGCGCTCTTGCCGCTTCTCACAGGTCGCGTGGAGGTCAGCCGCGCGATCGTGGAGGCGCCCCGCCTCACCCTGGTCCGGGACACGCGCGGGCAGTGGAACGTGGCCACCCTGGGGGCCGGGAAGCCGGAGGGGGGAGCCGCGCGTTCCACCCCGTCCCGGGGGTCCGAGCCAGCCGCGAGTGCTCTCTCCCTCCCCCTCTTGCCCTCCCGCCTGGACTTGACCGAGGGCGCGGTCACGGTCCGGGACCTGCAGAAGAAAGGGACGGTGGCCCTCCGGAACCTGGAGGTCTCCCTCCGCCAGGGGGAGGGGACGCGGCCGACGGGCTTCCGCCTCCGGGCCGCCCTGGGGGACCAGAGCCGCGCCAGCCTTTCCGTCACGGGGGAGGCCGGCCCCTGGCCGGCCGAGGCCGACCTGAGGTCCATCCCGCTCTCCATCGAAGTCAAGGCGCGGCGTCTCAGCCCCAGCCACCTCACCCCCCTGTTCGACCTGGCGGCGTTGGGGATCAGCGCTGCCGGTCCCGCCGACCTGGATCTCCGGCTGCGGGGCAAGCTGGGGGCGGCCAGGGTCGAGGGGAGCATCGACTTTGGCGCCCTCGCCCTGGGAATGGGCCGGACTTTTCGCAAGGGGTCCGGGGAGCCGGGGAAGCTCACCCTCGCCGGCAGCGTCGGGAGCGACCGTCTGGACCTGACGCGGCTGGAGCTGCTCCTGAAGGGGGCCGAGATCCGCGGAAGCCTCTCCGTGGAACGCTTTGCCGCACCGCGCGTCGAGTTCGACCTTGCCTCCCCGAGCCTGGACCTGAACCGGTTCCTCGCTTCTCCCGCGCCAAGGGCCGCGTTCTCCTCTTCCTCCACGGCCTGGGCCGCGGCCGCCCCGCCTGCCCTGCCTGTGACTCCCGTGACTGCCGCGGGCCGCCTCCGCGTGGACCGGCTGGCGTACGGTGGCCTCAACCTGGCTCGCCTATCGGCCCGTCTCGAGTATCAGGAGCGCACCCTCAGCGCCTCGGAGCTCTCGGCGGGGCTGGAGGGGGGGACAGTGCAGGGGGGAGGAGCGATCCGGATGGGGGCGGTTCCGGAGGTGAAGGTGGACGTTACCCTCCGGGGGATTCGGACCGGACCGGTTCTCCGGGCGCTCCTGAAGCCCGACTGGACGCTGGAGGGCACGCTGGGACTGCACCTGGCGGCAAAGGGCCGGGGCGCCTCCCTGGAGGAGTTGCTGAAGACCCTGGACGGGAACGGCCGGCTCGCGGTGGAGGACGGGCGGCTCGGCGGCTATCGGCCCGCGCAGCGGCTGGAAGAGGCGCTCGGCCCGCTCCTTGCCGCCCGAGGGATCGTCGTGAAGCTGGACCGGTTCGAGCGGCTCACCGGGAGTTACACCCTCGCCGCCGGGTTCCTCCGAACGACCGACCTCCTGCTGGTCCAGGGGGAGAACCGGGTGGCGGCCTCGGGTCGATACGGCCTCACGGACCGGAGCCTGGACTTCGATGTGGTCGCGCGCACCCCCCGGGCGACGATAGACGCGAAAGTCCTCGGAACCGTCGACAAGCCGCGGGTCCTGCCCGGGGCGGGCGCGATCCAGAAGAAGCTCGGTCGGGAGCTGGAGAAGCGCCTGGGCCCCGGGGGAGCCGCCCCGCTGCAGGACCTCTTCCGCCAGTTGCTCAAGCCATGAGGGGGGGCCACGCGGCGTTTCCGCCGCCCGGTCCGCTCGTCGAGGGTCAGCTCTGCGGCGACCTCCTCCGGAGCTGAGGGATGGACGTCCGCGCCCTGGAGGTCTTCTGCCGGATCGTGGAGCTGCGCTCCTTCTCGCGGGCGGCGGCGGCGGTCTCGCTCTCCCAGCCCACGGTGAGCGGGCATATCAAGAATCTGGAGGACGAGGTCGGGATGCGCCTCTTGGACCGGCTCGGCAAGGAGGTCCGCCCCACCCGGGCTGGTGATGTGCTCTACGGCTACGCCACCGAGATCCTCCGCCTCCGAGCCTCTGCGATGCAGGCTCTTGACGAGCACAAGGGCCGCCTCCGGGGGAGCCTGACCATCGGGGGAAGCAATATCCCGGGGGAGTACATCCTTCCGGCCCTCCTCGCGACCTTCAAGGCTCGCTACCCGGAGATCGCCCTCACCCTCCGCATCGGCAGCTCCCGGGAGGTGGTCGCGGCCGTCGCCGAGGGGGCGTACGAGGTGGGGTTGGTCGGGGCGCGATACGTGGACCCAAAGCTCGAGTATGTCCGCTTCGCGGGGGACGAGGTCGTCCTGGCGGTTCCGGCGGGCCACCCCTGGGCGTCCCGGCGGCGTGTGAGCGTGGCGGAGGTGGCCAAGGGACCGCTGATCCTGCGGGAGCCCGGCTCGGGCACGCGCAAGGCGACCGAGGAGGCCTTCGCCCGGGCCGGCGTCGAGGTGGCCGAGGGGGCCGTGGTCGCCGAGCTTGGGAGCAACGAGGCGGTCCGGCAGGCCGTGCGTGCCGGCGCGGGGTTCTCCTTCCTCTCCCGCCGCGCCATCGCGGATGAGTTGAAGCTAGGCGTCCTGGCCAGCGTGGCGGTCGAGGAGCTGCGGCTCACCCGCAACTTCTACCTGGTCACCCACCGGCGCCGCTCTCGCTCCCCCGCTGGGGAGGCCTTCCGGAAGTTCCTCGTCGAGCAGGCGAAGGCCTGACCCACCCGTCCGAACGCCGTTCGCAATTCCATAGGAAAAATCAATTTGACTCATCGGTCAAAGGCGGCCTACTCTAACCGCCAGCACGCAGTGCCCTCCGGTCCGGAGGTCGGGTCCTTCGGGCCTCCGTTTTTCGCTTCGGGCGTTCAAATCGAGCCATTCGCCCCGGAACACAACGGTCTCCTTCATGCGGAGGGCAGTTCCATGCGGCGTCGAACGTTGCTGCTCGCGATCCTCCTGCTCGGTCTGGCGCTCCCCGCGGCAGCCGCCACGGTCACGGAGCTGAAGGTCTCGGCGATCCCGGACGAGAACCCGCAGGAGCTCCTCCGGATCTATCAACCCTTCGCGGAGTATCTCTCGCGGGAGCTGGGGATCCCCGTCCGGTTCGTCCCGGTCGTGGACTATGCCGCGACGGTCGAGGGGCTTGCCGCGAAGAAGCTGGACATGGTCTGGTACGGCGGCTTCACCTCGGTCCAGGCGGTCCGGCGGACCGGCAATGCCACCCGAATCGTGATGCGCAAGGAAGACGCGGAGTTCAAGAGCGTCTTCGTCGCCCGCCCCGAGAGCGATATCCGGCGGCTGGCGGACCTGAAGGGGAAGTCCTTCGCCTTCGGGAGTGTCTCCTCGACCTCCGGACATCTCATGCCCCGGTACTTCCTCCTCAAAAACGGCCTGAACCCCGAGCGGGACTTTGCCACCTTCGCGTTCAGCGGCGCGCACGATGCCACCGCGCTCTGGGTGCAACAAGGGAAGGTGGATGCCGGGGCCGTGAACTTCCTGGTCTGGGAGAAGCTGGTCGGCACGGGCAAGGTGGACACGAGGAAGATCAAGGTCTTCTGGACCACGCCCCCCTACGTGGACTACGTCTGGACGGTCCGCGGGGACCTGGACCCGGGCCTCCGGGAGCGGATCGCCAGCGCCTTCCTCAAGCTCAATTACGACAACCCGGAGCACCGGCGGCTCCTGGACCTGCACCGGACCAAGGGGTACGTCCCGGCCCGGGACGAGGACTGGAAGGGGATCGAGGAGGCGGCGGTGGCGGCCGGCCTCCTGAAGTAGGGCGCGCGGGGAGGGCAATGTACCGGGCGGAGCACCTCACGAGGGTCTTCCCGGGCGGCATCCGGGCCGTGGACGGTCTGGACCTGAAGATCGGCACAGGGGAGCGGGTCGCCTTCATCGGCCCGAGCGGCGCTGGGAAGACCACCCTCTTCCGGCTGCTCAACTGCACTCTCCGGCCCACGGCCGGGCGGCTCTGGGTCGCGGGCCAAGAGGTGGCGCGCCTGCACGGGGCCGCCCTGCGAGCCGCCCGGCGGCGGATCGGGACCATCTACCAGCAGCACAACCTGGTCCCGCGCCTCCCGGTGGTCCACAACGTGCTAGCCGGCCGCCTGGGATCCTGGTCGACCTCCAGGGCCCTCCTCTCGCTATTGCGCCCGGTGGAGGTCGAGGCGGCCTATCGGGCCCTCCAGCAGGTCGGGATCCCGGAGAAACTGTACGCCCGGACCGACGAGCTCTCGGGCGGGCAGCAGCAGCGGGTGGCCATCGCTCGGGTCCTCCTGCAAGACCCGGATGTCATCCTCGCGGACGAGCCGGTCTCCTCGGTGGATCCCACGCTGGCGGTGAGCATCGTGCGCCTGCTCACGGAGATCAGCACCGCAACGGGCAGGACGCTGGTGGTGAACCTTCACAGCGTGGATCTGGCCCTGGCCACCTTCCCCCGGATCATCGGCCTCCGGGAGGGCAAGGTCCTCTTCGATGCGCCACCGGATGCGATCCGGGACGAGGCCCTCGCGGCCCTCTACCGCGGCGCGCCGACCGGCGACTCCGCCGAGGGAACGTCCGATGCCCCCGTCGATCCCGCCTCCACCTGCCGTCCCCTTCCCCGGGTATAGGCCCTCCCGCTTCACCCGGGCCTTCCTTCTCCTCTTCGGCCTGACGACGGCCGCTTCATGGTGGGCGGCGCGGGTGGATCTCACCGCCCTCTTCTCCCGCGATGCCCTGCGGAACGCCCTGGTCTTCCTCGCGGACGGGTTCCCGCCGGCCCTCTCCCCGGAGTTCCTCCTCTTCCTCGTCCGGCCGGCGCTGGAGACGGTCCAGATCTCGCTGCTTGGGACGGCAGTTGCCCTCCTGCTCGGCCTCCCGCTCGGAGTCCTGGCGACCGCCTCGATGGCCCACGCCGGCCCGCTCCACGAGCTGGACCTCTTCGGCCGGCCGGGCCGGCGCCTCCTCCGCTTCCTGCCGTACGGCGCCTCCCGCGCCCTCCTGAGCCTCTTCCGGTCGGTCCCGGAGCTGGTCTGGGCGCTCGTCTTCGTGCGGGCCACAGGGCTCGGCCCCTTCCCCGGCGTCCTGGCCATCGGCGTCGCCTACGGCGGGGTCCTGGGCAAGGTGTACTCGGAGATCTTCGAGGCGGTGGACCCCCGGCCGCTCGAGGCCCTGCAGAGCACGGGGGCATCCCGCTGGCGCGTCTTCTGGTACGGGATGGTCCCCCAGGCCTTCCCGCACCTCGTCTCCTACACCCTCTACCGGTGGGAGTGCGCGATCCGGGCCTCGGCCATCCTGGGATTCGTGGGGGCGGGGGGGATCGGGCAGCAGATCGAGATCTCGATGCGCATGTTCAACTTCGGGGAGGTGATCACCCTGATTGGAATTCTCGTGGTGATGGTGGCGGCGACGGACGCCCTGAGCCTGCGTCTGCGGCGGAGGATGCTGTAGCCGTGGCCTGGGAGGCCCCCACCGCGCGTGCGGTCCCCGCCCCGCCCCGGGCGGCCCTTAGTACCTGGCTGGGCTGGGGGGCGCTGGGGGTGGCGCTCGTCTGGAGTTACCGCGGGACGGCCGCCGACGTCGGGGCGGTCCTCGGGCCGGAGGGCCTCGCTCAGATGGCCGCCTACGCCCGGCGGCTCTTCCCTCCCGACCTCTCGCCGGCGCTGCTCAGGGAGGTGGCTATCGGCTCCGCCGAGACCTTCGCCATCTCCTTCCTCGGAACCCTCCTCGCGGTCCTGATCGCCCTTGGCCTGGTCTTCTTCGCCTCGGCCAACCTGGCCTTCGCGGGCCTGCTCTTCGAGATGGAAGGCCCGGCCATCCGGGCCGCGCGCCTACTCCTCTACGGCGCCGCCAGGGGGCTCCTGAATCTCCTGCGGACGGTCCCGGAGATCGTCTGGGCCATTCTCTTCGTGTTCATGGTCGGTCTGGGCCCCTTCCCGGGCGTGCTCGCCCTCGGGGTGCACACGGCGGGCGTTCTGGGGAAACTCTTCGCCGAGGTTCTGGAGAACGTGGATCCCCGGCCGATCGAGGCGCTCCAGGGGACCGGCGCCCGGCGACTCCAGGTCCTTGCCTACGGGATCCTCCCGCAGGTCCTCCCGCACTTCCTGTCCTATACACTTTACCGGTGGGAGGTCAACATTCGCGTGGCGGCCATCATGGGTTTCGTGGGGGCGGGGGGGCTGGGCCAGCGGATTCACATCGCGATCAGCCTCTTCCTGGACCACGAGCTCCTGACACTCGTCCTCGCCATCTACGCGCTCGTCACGACTGTGGACGCCCTCAGCGCCTTCCTTCGCCGCCGGCTTCTCTAAAGCCGCACACGGGCCGCACCGCTTGTGTCCGCCCGTGGGAGTCCGTGCTGGCCGCCGGGATCGCCGCGGAAGGCCTCGCTTTCACCCTGGGCAGCATCCTGGCCCCCCGTGCGGTCTTGCCGGGGTCCCACTACGCACGGCCGGTTTCCTCGGATCTATACCGCCGTCCGACGGTTCCTCGCTGGCAAACAGTGTCAGTTTTCCGCCGCGGTGTGACAACGCGTGACCGGAGTTCGTCTGCCTTATCGTTGACCATCCAAGCAGCCTTCCCAGCACTTATAACCCCTTGCCGGTGAACCGCTTGGCGCTCCTTCCTGGGCTATCCTGAAGCCTCCCCTCTGGCACGGTCCATGCTCTATCCCTTGCATGCCGCCCCTCCCTGACCGGCCGCTGTCCGGAAGGGTGTGGACATGGGGGCGAGGAAAGGGGGCGATCCGCATGCTAGAGA
This sequence comes from Candidatus Methylomirabilis sp., assembly GCA_036000645.1. Classification (NCBI taxonomy): domain Bacteria; phylum Methylomirabilota (SeqCode); class Methylomirabilia (SeqCode); order Methylomirabilales (SeqCode); family Methylomirabilaceae (SeqCode); genus Methylomirabilis (SeqCode); species Methylomirabilis sp. (SeqCode). The sequence goes on along the minus strand of DASYVA010000234.1, from coordinate 6,855 downwards.
TCCTGCGGTGCCCTGGATGCGGGTTTAGGATCAGGGGGTTTCCGGCGCAATACCTCAACCGGCGGACGGTTGAGTGTCCCCAGTGCCGGCGGGAGATCCCCTTCTCCATCGAAGATCGGCTGCGCCTGAAGCGCCTGCTGGTGGAAGGGGAAGATTCTGCTGGCCGCGCGGTCTTCCTGCGCGCTGTAGCCTAGTCAGGCCGTCCCGAGGAAGGGAGCAGCGTTGACGGAGAGAAGCATGGAGGGATCCCCGGCGGAAAAGGTCCCAGTCCAACGCCGGGGCCACGCCCGGTTCCCGGTCTACCTCCCCGCCCGTTGCCACCTGAAGGCCCCCGACGGCCGCCCCCTCGAACTGCTGGGGAAGACCCGCGACCTCAGCGAGAAGGGGGCGCTTCTCCTGCTGCCCCAGCCGCTTCTTCCCTCCCTTTCCCTTACCGTGGAGTTGGATACCATCGCCGGTCCCGCCGCGCGGCCGGGGCAGGTGAAATGGATCGGCAAATCGGAGCCGACGCCCCTGGGCGGCCTCCTGGTCCCCCACGGAATCGCTTTCGAGCGGGCGCTCGAGCGGGCCTTCGTGGAGGCCGTGCTCGTCCAGGGACGGCCCCCGGACCCCCGGGTCCCGATCGAAGTCCGGGTGGACTACGACACGGTTCTGAGCGGGCGCTCCGTGAACCTGAGCCAGAGCGGGATCTTCGTCCGCACGGCGGAGCCGCTCACCGTCAACAGGCTCCTGGCTCTCCGGTTCCGCCTCCCCGGCCTCGGCGAGGAGTTCCAGGTCCGCGGCAAGGTCGTCTGGAGCAACCCCCGGCCGGGGCGGAGCTATCCCCAGGGGATGGGCATCCAGTTCCTCGACCTGCCGCCGGCGTTGACCGAGGAATTCGCGGGTTTTGTCGCCGAGATGCGGCGGGAGCTCGGGCTGGATCGGGTCTCAGACCTCTTCGGCCGGCCCGTTGAAGAAGAGAACGGGCACGAGCCCGCGAGCCTTTAGCGGGGCGACACCCGCGCCCCCTCCCGCGGGCTAGCTGGGCCTCCAGACAGCCGTCTCCGGGTAAATCTTGTGGGCGTGGAGCTGCCAGAGGGAAAAGGCCTTCGCCCCCCCCATCACCGGCTCATCCGGCTTCATGAAGGCGGCCGCCGCCTCTATCCTCGGCGGCCCCGCGGCCGCTGCACGGGATCTTACGTGGCCGGGGCCGCGCGGCGATGGGCTTCCAGGAGTGCATCCATGGCGGTCTGGGCGGTCGTGGGGTTCACGAAGGCGATGCCGTGCGCGGTGAGACCGGCTTCGTCGGGCTCCTCTTCCGCCCAGGCAACCCGGCCGTTGACCTCGAGCAAGCCCGATGGCTGCGGAACGAGGAGGACCAGCTCCTCCCCCTCGGCCAGCACCCGGGGGAGCAGGAGGCAGACGCCCCCCGGGCTCACGTTGCGGGCCGTGGCCTCGAGGGCCCCGGCCACCGTCTGGCAGGAGAGAGGGAAGGCCACGCCCAGGCGCGCGGGGCGCTCCTGCGCTCCCCGGGTCTGCTCGAAGAGGAGAAGTTCCCAGGCCAGGCGATCCTTCGGGGTTTCCGGGGCCACCACCATGCCGTGCGCGAAGGGCGCCGACGCCTCCTGCCGGCTCCAGACGACCTTCCCGGAAAGGCGGATCGTGTCCTCCGGCGTCCGGACGGCGACCTCCAGGAGGCTCCCCCGATCCAGGCATACCGGAAGCTTCAGGCAGAGGCCATGTTCGCTCACGTCGGCGGTCTCGCCGACCTGGGCCCGGGGCGGCTCCGTCCCGACTCCCGTCTTCGGCCGCCAGGCAACCCGGAGGACCAGGGGGAAGCGCTGGGCCTTTGGCTTCTCGGGCCCGCCTGCCATCAGGGGTCTCCTCTCGCGCTCGATCTTGGTGCCATGGAGTCCCCGGAACGGTAGCCCGGCCTGGGTCTGACGTCAAGCCATCCACGAGCGGGGGGAGCGCACCCGCCCTTGACATCGTTCCCGGCCATCCCTATAAGCGATCCAGGGAGGTGGGTGCAATGGGCGACGCGGTAGGGGCCTTCGGACACCTGATCCGGCGGGCTGGGATCGAGGGACTCGAGCGGTTCCTGGCGGTCCTGGACGACTGGGCACCGGTCGAGGTCAGCAACGGGGAGGGTCGGCACCTCACCCCGGGGAAGCGCCTCATCCTCCGGGGGGACTGGGAGGCGGGGGAGGATGCCCGCTGTCCTCTCGGGTGGCTCGGCTACCGGGTCAATGACCGGTTTCCTGCGGCGCAGACGGGCGCCGCCGTCAATGCCTTCGCCTTCCTCTGGGACGCGGAAGGGGAACGGGCCGTGAGCCGCTGGGAGATGCGGGAGGCGATCGCCGCCGAGCTGGCCCGGCGCCTCGGCTCCCCCCCGCCGGGGCTGCGCCAGTAGCCTCTCCTCAAGGCCCGGCGAGGGCACCGAACACCGCTACGCGGGGCGGGAAGGCGGGGGAGGCGCGTGGCGGGCGACCTCCTGCAGGAGCGACGCGTCTATCGGCCCGCTCTTTTGTACCAGGCTGGCCATCTGCGCGTTCAGCCGCTCCCGGTCGGAGGCCGTCAGTTGTGCCGCGGTGTACACGATGACCGGGAGGTCTGCTGTCCGTCGGTCTTCCCGGATCCGCTGCAGGACATCGAATCCGGAGAGCCCCGGCATCAAGAGGTCCAAGACCATGAGGTCCGGCACTTCCCGGCGGACTTGAGTCAGCCCGCTCTCTCCCTCCGAGGCCGTCTGCACGGCGTACCCGGCTCGGCCAAGCGAGTCCTCTAGCATCTCCAGCACCATCGGATCGTCATCCACCACCAGGACCCGGGGCGGCGCCTGCCCCGCCTTCGGGACGGCGTAGCGGGAGACCGCCCCCAGCAAGGCCGCCCGGTTCACGGGCTTCTCGAGATACTCCACGGCCCCGGCGGCGAACCCCGCCTTGGTCTTGGGGACGACGGAAACAACCACCACGGGGATCCCCCGGGTCGCCGGATCCTGTTTGAGAGTTGCCATGACCTCCCAACCGTCCTGGCCGGGAAGGAGGAGGTCCAGCGTGATGACGTCGGGCCGGTGGACGCCGGCCAGGTGCACGGCCTCCTCTCCATCCCGCGCAAGGAGGACCCGGTAGCCGGCGTCGGCCAGGCACCCCTCGAAGGCTCGGGCGACCTCCGGTTCGTCCTCGACAACCAGGACGAGCGGCGGGACGGCGGGCTCGGGTCGGGCCAGCGAGGGGAAAGCAGGCTCCACGGCGGCGGGCTCCGCCGGCCCCACGATGGGCAGGCGGACAGTGAAGGTGCTCCCCCGCCCGCGCCCCGGACTCTCGGCCCGGATGGTGCCGCCGTGCAGCTCCACCAACCGTTTCGACAGGGCCAGGCCCAGCCCGGCCCCCTCGTGTTTGCGCCCCTCGGCGCTGCTCACCTGGACGAACTCCCGGAAGAGCCTGGGCAGCTCATCGGCGGCAATGCCTGCCCCGGTGTCCGCCACGGCGACCTCGATCCAGCCGGCCTCGGGCTGGCTGGCGCGGATCGTGACGCTTCCCTTCTCGGGCGTGAACTTCACGGCGTTGCTCAGGAGGTTGAAGAGGATCTGCTTCAGCCGGAGCGGATCCGCCCTCAGGGGAGGCAGGTCGGCTGGCGCATCGAGGGTCAGGGCGAGGTCCTTCTTGACTGCCATCGTGCGGACCACGGTCACAGCCCCCTCCAGGATCTCCTCGAGGGGGAGCGTTTGGGGATCCAGGACGATCTTCCCTGCCTCGACCTTCGAGAGGTCCAGGATGTCGTTGATGAGGGCCAGCAGATGCTTCCCGCTGGCGTGGATGTGACCGAGGTAGCGCCGTTGCTTCTCCGTCAGGGGCCCGTGCAGGCCCTCCTCCAGCAGGCTGCTGAAGCCGATCACGGCATTGAGCGGCGTCCGCAGCTCGTGGGACATGTTGGCGAGGAAGAGGTTCTTGACGCGTTGGGCCTCCTCCAGCCGCCATCGCTCGGCGGCTTCTTCCTTGAGGCGGGCGGTTTGGACGACCATCGCTACCTGGTTCCCGAGCCCCTGCAGTCTCGCGATCTCCTCGGGGGAGAATGGGCGAACACCCGAGTAGGTGACGGTGAGGGCTCCCCGCTCCCCCGGCCCGAGGGGGACAGGGACGGCGAGGATGGCACGGATGCCCCGGGCGAGGTAGGCCTCCCGCATTCGCCCGAGAGGAGCACCGGCCACGTCGGGGAAGGCGGCCGGCCGGCCCGTGGCGATCGCCTGGCCTGCCGCCCCCTCGCCGACCCTGGGCTGGGTGGTCTCATAGTAAGCCTTACTCGCTTCAGGGTCGGGCACATGGGAAGCCACGGGAAAGAGGCGGCCACTCTCCTTCTCAGATCGGACCAGCCCGGAGCCGCGGGCCTCGGCCAGGGAGGCGAAGGCCTGGAGGGCGTGCCGGATGGTCTCCTCCGGCGGGGCGCCGGCCAGCATCCCCTGGTCGAGCTGCTGCAGGATGGTCAGCTCCCGGGTCCGCCGGTCGAGGTCCGCCACCCTTGCCGCGAGGGCTGCCTGCGTGGCCGCCAGACTCTCGGCCATGGTGTCGAAGGCCTGCCCGAGGCGGCCGATCTCGTCCCGCCGAGTCAGGCCGGCCCGGGCGCTCAGGTCCCCTGCGCCCAGGCGGCGGGCCACGGCTTCCAGGTGGAGGATCGGGCGCACGGTCAGCCGTCCGAGGGCTGCCCCCACCCCAACGGCCAGGAGCAGGAGGAAGCCGCCGGCTGCCATCGCGCCTCGGGCACCCATCCGGATCGGCGCGTCGATTTCTGCGAGCGACAGGGAGTGGATCAGGCCCCAGGGGGTTTCGGGGACCGGCGCGTACATACTCAGCCGCCCGGTACCCTCTCCATCCACCCACTCGACCTCGCCGCTCTGGCCTGCAAGGGCGCGATCGGCGGCCGGACTGCTCCGCTCAGCCGGCTGCAGAATGCGAGACCGATCCGGGTGGGTCAGAATCAGATTTGGTGGGGCAACGAGGAACGTCCGCGATCCCTCGGGCAGGCGCTGCCCCAGGACGGTGGAGAGGTTCTCGAGGGTCAGGGCCCCCCCGAGGAGACCGTGCAGGCGGCCGCCCTCGTCCCGGATCGGAGCGACGATAGCTACCGTCGGCTGCCGCGTGGCATTCCCGAGGTACGGGGCCGAGAGGTACGGGCCCGCACTCCACCGGCCGGCCTGGAAGTAGTCCCGGCCCGAGAAGTCCTGGCCGAACAGGCCGGGCTCGGTGCTGTGGGCGCGCAGGATGCCGGCTGCATCCACCACGAATACGGTGGCGAATTCCCCTGTGGTTTCGTGGATAGCGCGCACGCGGGCCTGGAGGCCTCGCCAGTCTCGCCGACTCGCCGCGTCACGGATGAAGGGGGTCTCGCTCAGGGTCTGGATGAGCACTCGCCGCCCGTGGATATGCTCGCGGACAATCTCCACGCCGAGGCCATGACCGCGGCGGTGCTGGTCGAGGGCATCGGCCCGCCAGGATTTCTCAAACTGCCAGAGAACGACTCCGGCGACGGCCAGGGCAGCCACTCCCGCCACGGCCGCGAGGACGGCCATCGCACGGATCCGTAGGGACAGCCCGTTCCCTGCTCCCGCGCCTACCACACAGCCCTCCGCAATGTCGCTTCAGTCCCTCTCGCGCCGCGGCCTACAACGGTCTCACGCTGTGGCGCGCCGCGCGGTCTTTGAGATGGGGGTCGTCCAAAGGGGGGGAGCGGGGAACGAGGCAATCTCCGGAGGAGCGAGGCGTCCACTGGCCTTGCCGCCGTGCGGGTCCCGCGAGACGTGAGAACTGGTGTTGTGCTCCCGGCTCACATCCTCTCCGGCCGAGCGTTTCCCGCACCGGTGGTTGAACGCCCAGACAGGGTCTTGGACTCCCTGTGGTTTGGAGGCATCCGAAAACATGCCGTCGGGTGACGGGCTCTTTGTGGCCTGTCCAGACCTGAGAGGTCGTGATGACAGATGAGACCGGCCCTAGACAGTTCTAAGCATGTTTTGACCTGTTCTGATACCACTTAGCAGGCCTGTTGGCAAGGTCTTTTTCGTACGCGCATCTGGCGCAAGCTCTCGACCCCAGAGCGTAGAGGGTTTCCCAGCCTAGCCGCAAGGTGCAAAGACGGTGCTATGCAAGTGCCTTCACAGGTTACACCCCGGGCGGATCTTCTGGGCCGCGCACGGGAGAACGGGTCGCAGTCCTGGTCGGCTGGGGAGAGCGGGGGACTGAGGGGACGGCGGCGCCAGGCCGTCACGTCTCACGGGACGCCAGAGCGACAACACCGCGGCGCCGGGGAAGCCCCCGGCGCCGCGGGTTCTTCAGGCTCCCGGCGAGGGGGCACCCGCCAGGGCCCAGGCCCCCAACCCCCGGCCTGGAGGGCGGGAGCCGGCGGATGAGGGCAGCGATCTCAGGCGGCCTTCCGCACCGGCTCCTGCCGCCGCGACTGGGTCCGCATCCGGTCCGAGAGGGCACCCAGGTAGGGGATTCCTGCGACGAGGAGCACCAGCATTCCCAACGCGACCGCAACGGACGCCGGGCTGCCGCTTAGTGGGAAATCGATGACGAGAAACTCCATGGGCCCTACCTCCTTCCGGGCCGCTCGGCTGCGGCCCAATCTAAAGGTAGAGCAGGGTCGAGACGCTGTCTGTGAAAGAATTCACACGAGGCGGGAGTCGGGCCGCCGCGACGATCGGCGGCGACGCCGGGTCAGGAGAGGCGAGTCGAGAAGCGCCTGAAGCCGCTCTGTCCGGAGGAGGAGAGTCCGCCCCTTGTAGGCCAGCAGGCCGGCTCGGGCGAACCGGCGCATCTGCACCGACACCGTCTCCCGGGTGGTGCCGATGAGGTTCGCGAGGGTCTCGTGGGTGACGGGTCG
>DASYVA010000233.1 GCA_036000645.1 Candidatus Methylomirabilis sp. | reverse complement strand
ACGGCCGCCCGCACGCGAGGCACCCCAGGGCGAGACCCCGATCCCCGTCCCCCGGGAAAAGCAATGGGGCCGCGGCGGATCCCGCGGCCCCTCCAAAAACACGAAGGGCCACGGGGCATCTGCCCCCGTGGCCCGAACCGGCTAGCGCCGCTGCCTAGGCGCCGACCGAGTCCGCCCGAGGGCAGACCCCGGCTACGCCTACGAGAATCAGCAGAGTGGCGAGCGGCCGTTGCATTCTCTCGACCTCCTCCCGCCCCGCGCACGTGCGGGGGGAAAGTGTGTCACTCTCATACCAGGGGGGGCGCGGCCCTGTCAAGGACTTTTTTCGGCCTTGCCGCCCTCCGTGCCCTCGTGGTATCAGAGAGTGACCCATGTCCGCCCCCGCCCGCGAGGCCATCGCGACCGCCCGGCGCCGGCTCGAGGCGGCCCTGGGCGGTCTCGTCCAGATGCTCACCCGCCTGCGCGCGGAGCACCGGAACGCCCTCCTGCAGCGGATCACGCCCCATCTCGATGCGGCACGGGAGGCGGCCGAGAAGCTGGCCACGCTCGAGGCCCAGCTCGGTCCGGAGGAGCACTGAGTGGAGACTGGCCTGGCGCAGCCCCTGCTCGGCCGTGCGGCGCTCCTCCTCCTCGGGCTGCTGGCGGGCCTGACCTATGCGGCCGGACTCTTCAGCATCCACGGGCGGATCGTGGCGGGCTGGAGCCGCCCGCTGACAGTTTCCGGCCGCACCGTCCGCCACCTGACGGCGGGAGGGCGGGTTCTGGCGACGGCCTACTGGGTGGCCGCGGTGGCCGGGCCGCCGCTCCTCCTGGCCGCGCTCGGGAGCTTCGGCGCGGGCCGATAGGTCGACCGGGGGGGGGATCGATGAGCTTTGCCGCGCTGCTGGACCGTTTCGCCGCCTCCGAGCGGCGGGCCCTCGACCTGTACCGGCGCTTCGCCGAGCGGTTCGGGGCCGACCCCGAGGCAGCGCGACTCTGGGTGGAGCTGTCCAACGCCGAGGCGGCCCACTTCGCCATCCTGCGGCTGGCGGTGGACACGGTGCGGATGGAGGGCGCGGGCGGGACGCCCGACACCGGCTCGCCCGAGTTCCTCGACGGGACGGAGGGGACGCTGGCGGCCCTGGAGGCCCGGGCCGCCGCCGGCACCCTCACCCCGTCGGAGGCAGTGGAGGGGGCGGTCATCCTGGAGCAGGAGGAACTGCCCCGGATCCGGCGGATCCTGGAAGCCCTGCCCCCCCGAGCCCGGGGAAGCGTCCTGGGCGGCATCGTTCTCGGGCTCCCGGCCCACTACGCCTGCCTGGCGAAGCTGGCGGCGCGAGGCGGAGTCCCGGAAGCCGGCGCCGCCCTCGCAGTCCTGCAGGAGGAGGCGCGGCAGTTGGCCAGTACGACGTGAGGAGGGGGCATGAGGGAGGAGCGGCGGCGGGCAGAGCGGCTTCCGGTCCCGGGCCGGGTGGAGGCGACGGTGACGGCCGAGATCGCCACGGCCCTCGTGGACGTGAGCGCCACGGGGGCCCTGGTGGAGCACCTGCACATGATGCGGCCCGGGTACCTGTACCGGGTCCGCTTCGTGGCGTCCGAAACCGCCGTGGACCTCACGTGTCGGGCGGTCCGGTCCTTCATCGTCGGGAGGCAGCCCTCGGGGGAGGAGGAGGCGGAGCTCGTCTACCGCACCGGCCTGGAGTTCATCGAGCCGGATTCGCGCGCCGTCACCCGATTGCTGGCGGCGGCCCGGACGTAGGGGGCGGGGCGATGAAGGACGCGGTCACCCGCTTCGTGGGCCAGAAGGTGAATCATCCACCTGGCGGCCAACTGGGCCGTGATCGGGACCGTCGTCGGGATCGCCGGGGAGACGGCGGAGGTGCGGGACGAGGACGGGGTTTCCACCTTCGTCAACCTCGAGCGGATCATCACGATCGAGCCCTACCGGGTGCAGGCGGGAACCGGCCACTACATCTAATACAAAAGACATAAATCGTCTGGCAAAGGGTCCGGGTGGCGCCGGCGACAGGACCCGGACGTTGTCGCTTTGATCCTGTCGTTTGTATTAGGTCGACCGGGGTTCGGCCGTGAGATAGGCGTGCCGCACCACCTCGGAGTCGCCCAGGTCCGCCGCCGTGCCCGCCCCGATGATCTCCCCCTTCTGGATGAGATAGCCGTGGTGGGCCAGCGCCAGGGTCTTCCGGGCATTCTGCTCCACCAGGAAGATCGTGGTGCCCCGCCGGTTGATGCCCTGAATCATCTCGAAGATCTGCTCGACCAGGAGCGGGGAAAGCCCCAGGGAGGGCTCGTCGAGCAGGAGGAGCCGGGGGCGCCCCATCAGGGCGCGCCCGATGGCCAGCATCGCCTGCTCCCCGCCGCTCAGGGTCCCCGCGAGCTGCCGGCGCCGCTCGCCGAGGCGCGGGAACTCCTCGAAGGTCTGTGCCAGTCGCTCCGCGACCTCCCGCCTTCCCCAGTCGGAGAAGGCGCCCATCCGCAGGTTTTCCTCCACCGTCATCTTCGGGAAGATCCGCCGCCCCTCCGGAACCACGCCGATCCCGCGCCGGACGATCTGGTGCGTCTTCAAGCCGTCGATCCGTTCCCCCCGGAACCGGACGGCGCCCTCGACCGGGCGCACGATGCCCAGGACCGTCCGGATGAGGGTCGTCTTCCCGCCCCCATTGGACCCCAGGAGACACGCGATCTCCCCCTCGCGGAGGGTCACCGAGACGTTCCGCAGCATGGGGATCTGGCCGTAGCGCGTGTGAACGCCCTGGACCTCAAGCACCCGCCGCCCCCCGCACGCCCGGGGCCACCCCGCCCGCCGTGCGCCCCAGGTACGCCTCCCGCACCTCTTCGTTCCGGGCGACCTCGGCGAACGTCCCCTCGGCAATCTTCCGGCCGTAGTTCAGGGCGACCACGCGTTGGCTGACGCCCTCGATGACGAACATGTCGTGCTCGATGATGATGATGCTGAGCCCCGGGATCTCCTCCCGCACGATCTGGAGGTCCTTCATCAGCTCCACGGTCTCCTCGGGGCTCATCCCGGCCGAGGGCTCATCCAGGAGCAGGAGGCGGGGCCGGGCCGCGAGGGCCCGGCAGATTTCGACCCGACGGCGATCGATCTGCGGGAGCTCGGCCACCCGATCGAAGCCCCGGTCCACCAGGTGGAGGTTAAACAGGCTGAGCAGGTGAGCCGCCTGCCCGAGGGCCCGGCGCACTTCAGCCACCAGACGCCCGCGGCGGAACAGCCCATCCCAGAGGCCGCTCCGGACCTGCAGGTGCATCCCGATCAGGACGTTGTCGAAGACGCTGAGCTCGAGGCAGAGCCGGCTCACCTGAAAGGTGCGGGCGATCCCGCGCCGGCAGATGGCATGGGGCTCGAGCCCGCTGAGCGCCCCCCCGCGGAACAGCACCTCGCCGGTTGCCGGGACCAGGCCGGTCACGGCATTGAAGAGGGTGGTCTTCCCCGACCCGTTCGGCCCGATGAGCCCGAGGGTTTCGCCCTCGTCCACGCGGAGGTCCACCCGGTCCACCGCCGTCAGGCCCCCGAACCGGACCGTGAGGCCGCGTGTGGCGAAGAGGCTCACCGCTCCCCTCCCGCCGCTCCAAAGCTCGCCGCCGACTCCCGGAGGCCGTACCGGCGCACGGCGGCCGGCCACAGGCCCCGGGGCCGGAAGAGGAGCATGAGGACGATCGCCGCGCCGTACAGGAGCAGCCGGTACTCGTGGAGGAAGCGGAAGCGCTCGGGAAGCGGGATCAGGAGGCAGGCCCCCAGGACGATGCCCGGGACGGAATCCAGGCCCCCCAGGATGATGATCGAGACCATGACCAGCGAGTAGCCGAAGTCGAAGTCGGGAGGGGACACGAACCCCACCATCACCGCGTAGAACGCCCCCCCGAGCCCGATGAAGGCATTCCCGACCGAGAAGCCGAGCAGCTTGTAGCGCGCCACCGAGACGCCGCTGCACTTCGCGGCGATCTCGTCGTCGCGGAGGGTATTCAGCGTCAGCCCGATCCAGGAGTTGTAGAGGCGCCAGGCGAGCCACGTCACGAGCGCCGCCATGGCCAGGGCCCCGTAGTAGAAGTTGGCGTGGTAGGGCAGCGTCATCCCGAAGAGGGAGGGCGAGGTGGTGAACGCGTACCCGAACGGTCGGAGCGTCGGGATGTTCTTGATGCCCTGGGGGCCGCCCGTGAACTCCAGGTTGTTCATGAGGATGTTGAAGATGAACCCGAAGGCGATGGTGACCAGGGCGAGGTAGTGCCCCCGGACCTTCAGGATGGGGATGAAGAGGAGCGCGCCAACCAGCACGGCGATCAGGGGGCCGGCGAGGAGGGCGAGCCACGGCGGGAGCCCCAGCCGCACGGTCAGGAGGCCGACCGTGTACCCCCCGAGGCCCGCGAAGGCCGCCCCGGCCAGGTTGATGACTCCCGCCGTGCCGATCTGGAGGTTCAGCCCCTGCCCGATGGTCACGTACAGGAGCGCCATGGTCGCGACGAAGGTCCAGTAGGGGCTCGCCCGGAGGAAGAAGGGGAGCGCGAGCGCCAGCACCGCTCCACCGGCGAAGGCGGCGGCACGGTGCTCTTGGAAGGCCGCGCTCATCCAGCGCCGGAGCCGCGGGGCGCGGGCGGCGGCCGCCAGGGCCACCAGGGCGGCCCCCGTGACGCCCACCGCGAGCGGCCGCTCGGCCACCAGCAGGGCCACGACCAGGGTGAAGAGGCAGAGCTCGACGGCCCAGACGGCGATCACCGGACCTGCGTGCTCCTCCGCGGGTCCTTCGCGGCTCAGACCCGCTCGACGGTCTTCTCCCCCAGGATCCCGGTCGGCTTGAACACGAGGAAGACCATGACCACGGCGAAGGCCACCACGTCCCGGAACTCGGAGCCGCGGGGGATGAAGGCGGCGGCGAGCGTCTGCAGGACGCCGAACAGGAGGCCGCCCAGGATCGCCCCGTACACGTTGCCCAGGCCTCCCACGGCCGCCGCCGAGAACCCGATGACCCCCCCCATGATCCCCATGATGAAGTGGATCTCGCTGTAGTAGAGGCCGTGCAGGATGCCCGCCACCGCGGCGAGGGCCGAGCCGAGGAAGAACGTGAGATCCACGGTCCGGTCCAGGTCCACGCCCATCATCTGCGCGGCCTCGGCGTCCTGGGCGACGGCGCGGATGCTGGCCCCCAGCCGCGTCCGTTTGATCAGCCGGTCCACCAGCACCATCGCGAGCCCCGCGATGGCCAGGATGGCCAGGTTCTCGTGTCGAATGACGACCCCGCCGACCTCGAACATCCCCCCGGGGAGCATGGAAGGGAACAATTTGGGGTCCGCCCCGCGAGGATAGAAGATGAGGATCGCCTCGCGGATGACGAGGCCGAGGGAGAGGGTGGCCAGGAGCGTCATGAGGGGCGGCGCTTTGGCGAGCGGTCTCACGCACGTCCGCTCGGCCAGGACCCCCAGGAGGCCGGTGAGGAGCATGGCGCCCAGGAACGTGAGGGGGAGGGCGACGGCCGGGCTGCCGAGTCCGACCGTCGCCCAGAGATAGGTCAGGCTGAGACCGGCGAAGGCCCCGAGGGTGAAGATGTCCCCATGGGAGAAGTGGATGACGTCCAGCACCCCGAAGAAGAGGGTGAACCCGACGGCGATGAGGGCGTACATGACGCCCAGCATCAGCCCGTTGAAGGCCTGCTGGAGGATCACCTCAATTGGTGGCATCCCCGTTCCCCCGGTTCGGGCCCGGGCGGCGCCCGCGGAAGGTCTCGAGGGCTTGCCCGGCTCCGGCGCCCCTATGCCCGCTCGCGCCTGAACCGGAGCCCCGGCAGCTCGCGCTTGCCCGCCGCGTACTCCGAATCCTCCCAGACCACCCATTTGGCATCCTGGACGACGTGGGTGGTGATCAGGGGAACGGTGTTCTGGCCGTGCGCGTCGAACGCGACCGGGCCGATGATGGTGTCGGGGTTCTTCGCGCGCTTCAGCTTCTGGGCAACCTTGGCACGGTCCGGCCCCACTTCCTCGATGGCGTCAATCATGAGGTGGGTCGCCACGTAGGCGAAGGGGCCGTAGGCCTCCGAGGGCTCCTGGAAGCCCATCTTCGCGTAGGCCTCCAGGAACTTCTTGCCGCCCGGGAGCTTCTCGGTGGGCGCGCCCTCGACGAAGCAGTAGACGCCCTCCGCGCTCGGGCCGGCCGTCTCGATGAAGGTGTCCGATTTGATCCCGGAGGTCCCCTGGAGCTGGGCCTTGACCCCCAGCTTGTCCATCTGGACCTTCACCCGGACCCCATCGGGCGTCAGCCCGCCGTAGTAGATCACCTCGGGCTTCTCGGCCTTGATCTTCGTCAGCTCCGCGGTGTAGTCCTTCTGGTCCTTGGCCGTGCCGGTCGTGGAGAGGACCCTTCCGCCGACCCGCTCCAGCCCCTCCGTGAAGTACTTGGCGTGGCCGCGCCCGTAGTCCGTGGTGTCGTGGAGGATCGAGAAGGTCTTGAAGCCGACCTTCTTGACGGCGAACTCGGCCGCGATGTGGTTCTGATTGATCATGGTGCCGTTGACGCGGGTCACTTCCACGTACTCATGGCTGTAGGTGATGTCCGGGAGCACCGCCCCCCAGACCATGGACGGCAGGCCCAGCTTGTGGAAGGTGTCCACCGTGGCGATGGCCACGACGCTGCAGTAATGGGAGACCGAGGCGATGACCTCCGGGTCGGACCCGGCCCTGAGCGCCGCCTGCACCGCGACCGTGGGCTTGCACTCGTCGTCGAGCACGATCGTCTCGTAGCGGTACTTGCTCCGGGGATCGGCATTGCGCTCGGCCACCGCCAGGAGGAACGAATTGCGTCCGCCCAGCCCGTTCGAGGCGGTCCCGCCCGTGAGCGGCCCGATGAACGAGAGCTTCACGACCTTCTTCGCCTGGGCCCACGCGGACCGCCGGAGGCCGTCCAGCGCGAGCAGCCCGAGCCCGGCGGACGCCCCGATCTGGAGCAGCGTTCGCCGGCTGACGTCCCGTGAGAACAGTCCTTCTCTCCGGAGCCTCGAGTCGCGCTCTTCCATGATGCGGCCCTCCTCGTTGGTGCGTGGAATGGTCAGCACTCGCCTGCCGATCACCGCGCGCGGGGGCGGGGAAGCGGCACATGATAGCCCACACCCCCCGTGCAGGGCAACGCGGGGGTGCGCGCCACCCCGCACGGCTTCGGCCCGCGTCCGAGGACTTTCGGCGGCACAGGACGACGGGCTAGGTCCCGGGGCCCGCGCCCCGCGGGGGTGCGCCGGGCCGGCCGCGGTCCGCGGGGCGCCCCGGCGGTTCCTCCCCAGCTCCCCCCGTCTCCTCCACCAGGCCGAGCGCAGCGAAGGTCGCCCGGTGCCTCGCGTAGGCGGCGGCCGCGGCCTGGAGCGCCGCGTCCATCTCCTCGAGGAGCCCGGCGGGCGGCCCGAGGGTGAGGACCCGCCCCGCCTCCCAACGCCTGCGGGCCGCCTCGAAGGCCGCAGCCACCTCCCCCAAGGCCGGGCGCAGGCGTCCCGCTTCCCCCTCGGGGACCTGCAGGCTCCGGAGGCGCATCCGCTTCAGCCGACGGTCCCACGCGTCGAGCGCTCGCACGATCTCGGCCGGCGTCACGGCTCCCTCACCGGACCAGGATGGCTCCCCCGGCCGCGATGGCCAGCGTCCCGGCCATCGGCGAGAGCAAGAAGGTTCAGACTGAAACGGCGCTCAGCATCGAGCCACTGGTGCGCAATGCGCAACCCTGCAGCGCCGGCCAGGGCTTCGATCTCGGCGACAGAGTACTTGTAAGAGTTTTCCGTGTGGATCGTCTCACCAGCCGCGAATGGAACCTCGAGACTCAAGCGGTCGACCGAAATCCACTGCGCGCGAGCGCTGACCAGGTACATCTCTATCCGGCCGATCCGGTCGTTGTAGACTGCTCGGTGGTGGAATGCCCCGAGGTCGAAGCGACCGCCCAGCTCGCGGTTAATGCGGGCAAGGATATTCCGGTTGAATCGGGCAGTAACGCCGGAGGAGTCGTCGTAGGCTC
>DASYVA010000232.1 GCA_036000645.1 Candidatus Methylomirabilis sp. | reverse complement strand
TCCCTGTTGAATCGCGTGCGGGCCATCGTGGGGGGGCGGCCGCGGGCCAGCGCGGTGGCGGTCGCGGCCCTGCGGGTCCGCCGGGACGCCCTGGCGCGGCGCCTCGAAGAGGAGCGGCGGGCCTTCGCGGAGCGGGACCGGCTCTACCGGCAGCACCCGACCGGGCAGGGTGCGTTCTCCCCCCCGGAGGTGGAAGTGAAGCTGGCCAACCTCTACCGCATCCGGGTGGGGCGTCTGGAGGCAGATCTGACCGCCTGCCAGCGGGAGCTGGTCGCTCTGGAGGGAGGAGCGGGGGTCGAGTCCTGACGGCCGCCGCAGCGCGCGGCGGGCGCCCTGACGTCGGTGTCAGGGCGCTTTTGTTCTGGCTTTCGCAGCAGGAGGGACAGCGTCCGTGAGCGAGAAGTTCCCAATGACCCGGGAGGGTTACGAACAACTGAAGCGGGAGTTGGAGCGTCTGCGAACCGAGGGGCGGCGGAAGGCCAGCCAGGCCATCGCCGACGCTCGGGGCCACGGCGACATCTCGGAGAACGCCGAGTACGATGCCGCGAAGGAGCACCAGGCCTTCGTCGAGAAGCGCATCGGCGAGCTGGAGGCCAAGCTGTCCGCCGCGCAGGTCATCGACACGAGCAACCTGACGGGCGACCGGGTGACCTTCGGGTCCACGGTCCTCCTCCGGGACAGCAACGGGGGGGGCGAGGTCCGGTACCGGATCGTGGGCTCCGACGAGTCCGACGTGAAGCAGGGCAAGATCTCGGTCTCCTCCCCTCTCGCCCGGGCACTCATCGGCAAGGAACCGGGGGACGAGGCGGTGGTCCACGCCCCGGGCGGCAAGAAGACGTACGAGATCCTGAAGGTCAACTTCCCCTGGAAGAGCTAGGCCCCATCGGAGGTGGTGCGTGCACCTGGTGACGTTCGCGCGGGACGGCGCGGCCCGCCTGGGGAGCCTGGAGGGGGAGACCCTCTTCGATTTGCACGCCCTGGACGGCAGCCTCCCGGCCGACATGCTCACGCTCATCCGGGCCGGCGCCGCCCCGCTCGCCCGCGCCCGCGCCGCCATCACCGCTGCCCGGCGGCGCCTCCAGGCGGGGGAGGGGCCGGGGCTGGCGAGGGCGGGCCAGGTCTTTCCCGCCGGGGGGGTGCGGCTGCTCGCCCCGATCCCCCGCCCGGTCAAGAATATCTTCTGCGTGGGGCGCAACTACGTGGCCCACGCGGCGGAGCGGGGGGCCGAGCCGCCGGGGCACCCCGTCTTCTTCACCAAGCCTCCGACGGCCGTCATCGGCCCGGAGACGGAGATCGTGGCGGATGGCCTGACCCAACAGCTCGATTTCGAGGTCGAGCTGGCCCTGGTGATCGGTCGGGAAGGCAAGGACATCCCCCCCGAGCGGGTCTTCGAGTATCTCTTCGGCTACACGATCCTCAACGACGTGACGGCCAGGGATCTCCAGAAGACGCACCAGCAGTGGTTCAAGGGCAAGTCGCTGGACACCTTTTGCCCCCTGGGTCCGGCCATCGTGACGGCGGAGGTCTTTGCGAACCCCGAGGCCGTGGACATCAGGATGCGGGTCAACGGGGAGGTCCGGCAGGCGTCCAATACCAGCAAAATGATCTTCGACATCCCCACCCTGGTGAGTGTCCTCTCCCGCGGGATGACGCTCTGGCCTGGGGACATCCTCGCCACCGGGACGCCCGAGGGCGTCGGCGCGGCCGACGGCCGCTATCTCAAGCCCGGCGATCTGCTGGAGGCGGAGGTGGAGGGGATCGGGGTCCTGCGGAACCGGGTGGCGGCGGGGTAAGCCGGGAGGGGAGGAGGAGCCATGGCGGGGATGAGCCGGCGGCAGGTCTTGCGGACGGGGGTGGCGGCGGGGGTCTCGGCGGCCGCGGGGCTGGCGTTCCCCGCCCTCCTGCGGGCCCAGGGAAAGCCCCTGAAGATCGGGCTGCTCCTCCCGTACTCGAAGGTGTACGCCGTCCTGGGGGAGAGCATCACCAACGGCATGCGCGTCGTCTTCGAGGCCGAGGGCAATCGGGTCGCCGGCCGGCCGGTGGAGCTCCTGCGGGAAGACGACGAGGTGTCGCCGCCGGTGGGTCTGCGGAAGCTCCGCAAGTTCCTGACCAGCGACCAGGTGGACTTCGTGGTCGGCCCGGTCTCGAGCGCCGTTGCCGCCGCCATCCGGGATCCCATTCACCAGGCCAAGGTGATTCTCCTGAACGCCAATGCCGGAGACAACGCCCTCACCCGGGAGCGGTGCAGCCCCTACATCTTCCGGACCTCCTTCTCGAACTGGCAGACCTCCTATGGTCTCGGGGCCTGGGCGAAGCAGCACATCGGGGGGACCGCTTACCTGACCGGTTCGGACTACGCCGCCGGGTACCAGATCGTCGGCGCCTTCAGGGAAGCCTTCGTGGCGGCGGGAGGGACCGTGGTGGGCGAGTCCTACGTGAAGTTGGGATCCACCGATTACGCCGCGATCATGGCCAAGATCGGCGCGGTCGGCCCGGCCCTCTCCTTCTCCTTCTTCGCCGGCTCCGATGCCGTGCACTTCGTGAAGCAGTTCGCCGAGTTCGGGCTCAAGGGTAAAGTCCGCCTGACGGGGGCCGGCTTCCTCGTGTCCGATGATGTCCTCGAGAGCCAGGGGGACGCGGCCGTCGGGGCGGTGAGCACGCTCCACTACACCCGCACCCTCCAGAACCCCCAGAACCTGGAGTTCCGGAAGCGCTACCAGGCACTCACCGGGAAGCCGCCCGACGTCTACGCGGTCCAGGGCTACGACACGGCGCGGGTCATCCTGGAGGCGCTCCGGAGGACCGGGGGGGATACCACGGACCCGGAGCGGCTCTCCGGCGTCATCCGGGGGATCCAGTTCGAGTCCCCCCGGGGCCGGTTCCGCTTCGACCCCGCGACCCACAACGCCATCAACGACATGTACGTGATGGAGGTCCGGCGGGGGGACGAGGGGCTGGCCAACTATGTCGTGAGCGTGGTGAAAGAGCTGAAGGATCCCGGCCACTGCCCCAACATCACCGCCTGATCGGCACGAGACCCCATGGATCTGGCCTTCCTCGTGACGCAGGCGCTGAACGCCCTGCAGGCCGGGATGCTCCTCTTCCTCCTCTCCTCCGGCCTGGCGCTCATCTTCGGCGTCCTCCATGTGATCAACTTCGCCCACGGGGCCTTCTACATGCTCGGGGCCTACGTGGGGCTCACCGGCCTCGCCCTCACGGGACGCTTCTGGCTGGCCGTCCCCCTCGCGGTCCTCGTCGTCGGAGCCGTGGGTGCCCTGGTGGAGCGGGCCTTCATCCGTCGCCTGTACGGCGCCGATCCCCTGGCCCAGGCGCTCCTCACCTTCGGCCTGCTCCTCGTTCTGGACGAGGGGGTCAAGTGGCTCTGGGGCCCCCAGATCCGCTCCCTCCCGACCCCGGAGGCGTTGCGGGGGACCATCGCGCTGCTGGGAGTCCCCTACCCGGCCTACCGCCTGCTCGTGGTGGCGGTCGGGGGGGTGGCCGCCGTGACCCTCTGGCTCTTCCTCGAGCGGAGTCGCCTGGGGGCCATCTTGCGGGCGGGGGTGTCCGACCGCCAGATGGTGGCGGCCCTGGGGATCAACCTGGGCGTCCTCTTCGCGTTCACCTTCGGCCTGGGGGCGGGGCTGGCCGCCTTTGGCGGCGTCATGGCCGGCCCCATCGCCAGCGCCTACCCCGGGATGGGGGTGGAGGTCCTCATCAAGGCCTTCATCGTCGTGGTGATCGGGGGGCTGGGGAGCCTGAAGGGGGCCGCGGTGGGGAGCCTTCTGATCGGAGTGGCGGAGACCTTCGGCCAGGCACTCGCCCCGGACTGGGCGATGGTAGCCGTCTATGCCGTGATGGTCGCGGTCCTCCTCTGGCGCCCCACGGGCATGTTCGGGGCCGAGGCGGCGACGTGAGGTCGGCCCGCCTCGCAGCCGGCGCCGCGGCCGCCCTGTTCCTCGCGGCTCCCCTCGTCCTGCCCCCCTATCCCCTGGGCCTGCTCCTCGAAACCTGTCTCTTCGCCCTCTTTGCCATGAGCCTGGACCTGCTGGTGGGATGGGCGGGTCTCGTTTCCCTCGGCCACGCCGCCGCGTTCGGGCTCGGCGGCTATACCCTGGCTCTTCTCACCCTGCACGGCGGGGTCAGCCTCCTACCCGCCCTCGCCGGGGCGCTCCTCCTGGCGGCGGCCTGGGCGGCGCTGACGGGGGCCCTCTGCGTCCGGGGACGCGGCGTCGGCTTCCTCATGTTGACGCTGGCCTTCGCTCAACTCCTCCACACGGTGGCGTACAAGTGGACCTCCGTCACGGGAGGCTCCAACGGGCTCGCCGGGATCCCCCGCCCGCCCCTCGCCCTGGGACCGCTGGGCACCCTCCCGGTGCAGGGGGAGACCGCCTTTTACTTCGTCGCCCTGACCGCCGCCGCGGCTGGTGGCCTCCTGCTTCACCGGGTCGGTCGCTCCCCCGTGGGCCACATCCTGCAGGGGATCCGGGTGAACGAAGCCCGGATGCGGGCCCTGGGCTACCCGGTGGTCCGGTACAAGGTGGCGGCCCTGACCCTCGCCGGGGCGCTCGCCGCGCTGGCGGGCGCGCTGCACGCCGCCTATACCGGCTACGTCTCCCCGGAGAGCCTGGATTGGGTCAGCTCGGGGGAGGTCCTCATCATGGTCCTGCTGGGCGGGACCGGGACTCTCCTGGGGCCGGTCGTGGGGGCGGGGATCTTCCTGTTCCTGCGCGAGGTGGTGAGCACCCTGACCGAGCACTGGATGCTGTACCTGGGGGTGCTGTTCATGGCCTGTGTCCTGCTCTTCCCGCAGGGCGTGGTGGGGGTGCTCCGTGGACGCCGGGCCTGAGCGTCCCCTCCTCGAGGTTCGGGGCGCCGTCAAGGACTTCGGCGGCGTCCGCGCCCTCGGGGGCGTAAACCTGGCGGTGCGGGCGGGAGCGCGTCACGCCCTCATCGGCCCGAACGGGGCCGGGAAGACCACCCTCTTCCACCTTCTCGGCGGCCAGCTCGCCCCGACCCGGGGGCGCATCTTTCTGGAGGGGACAGACATCACGCCGCTCCCCCCCGAGGCGAGGGCCAGGCGGGGCCTGGCCCGCTCCTTCCAGATCATCAACTGCTTCCCGGACGCGACGGTCCTGGAGAACGTCCAGCTCGCTCTGCTCGCCCGCCATCCGGCCCGGCGGGCGTGGTGGCGCCCCCTGAACGGGACTGGGGCCCTGACGGCGGCGGCCGAAGGGCTCCTCCGGCGGCTGGGCCTGGCGGAGTGGGCGGGCCATGCCGTGCGCCAGCTCCCCTACGGCGGGCAGCGCCGCCTCGACCTGGCCGTGGCCCTGGCCGGCTCCCCCCGGCTCCTCCTCCTGGACGAGCCGACGGCCGGGCTCTCCCCGGAGGAGACCGGCGAGATGGTCGCGCTGCTCCACTCCCTCCCCCGGGAGCAGACGCTCCTGGTCATCGAGCACGACATGGACGTGGTCTTCCGCCTGGCGGACCGGGTGACGGTCCTGGCGGGCGGAGAGGTCCTTGCGGATGGCCCCCCGGAGGCCATCCGGGCCGACCCGGCCGTGCAGCGGGCCTACTTCGGGGTGGCCTGATGCTGGCGGTGGAGGACCTGCACGTCTTCTACGGGGAGTCCCACATCCTCCAGGGGGTGAGCTTCGCGGTGGAGCCGGGGGAGGTCTGCTGCCTCCTGGGGCGCAATGGGGCAGGGAAGAGCACCCTGCTTCAGAGCATCGTGGGGTTCGTCCCTCCGCGGGCCGGCCGGATCACGTTCGGCGGGGTCGCGCTCGTCGGGCTCCCCCCCCACCGGGTGGCCCGCCTCGGGGTCGGCTACGTGCCGGAGGACCGGCGCATCTTTCCGACCCTCACGGTGGAAGAGCACCTCCGGATCGCGGCGCGGCGAAGGAACGGCCCCGGTCCCTTCGGGGTGGAGGCGGTGTACCGCCTCTTCCCCCGGCTCCGGGAACGGGCCGCCGTGTACGGCCGGGCGCTCTCGGGCGGGGAGCAACAGATGCTCGCCATCGGCCGGGCCCTGGTGGGAAACCCGACCCTCCTGCTGCTGGATGAACCCTCGGAGGGTCTGGGCCCGCTGGTGGTCGCGGAGATCCGGCGTGTCCTGGCGGAACTGAAGGGGGCCGGTCTGAGCACGCTCCTGGTGGAGCAGAACCTCCCGCTGGCCCGGGCGCTGGGGGATCGCTTCGTCCTGCTCAGCAAGGGGCGCGTGATCTTCGCGGGACGGGCCGCTGACCTCCGGCCCGAGGACGCCCGCCGCTACCTGGGGGTGTGAGCGGGGGGCGGCCGCTTGACAATTCCGTCTGTATCCGGGAGACTGATTTTCAAGGGCTGGACAGGTCGGATTGGGGAAGGAGCGGGGATGGATGGGCCGGCCTTCGTCAGGGGGCTGGAGGAATCGCTCGATCAGGTGCTCCGGCGGCTTTCCCCGGAGGAGACGCTCCGGGCCGAGTTGGATGGGGCTCTCACCATCGAGAAGTTGTTGAGGATCGCGCTCCGGAGCGAGTTGGAGGCGACCGAGATCGCCGCCCGGTGGCTGGCGACCACCCCCGAGGTCGAGGTGAAGCTGGCCTTCGCGCGCCAGATCGGCGATGAGGCGAAGCACTACCGGCTGATCCAGGAGCGTCTCCGGGCACTGGGGGTCGATGTCACCGGGTTCAATCCCCTGGCCAAGGGGTACGGGGAGCTGTACCTGTACCTGACGAGCCTGAACGACATGGTGGAGCGGATTGCCGCCGCCCAGTTCACCCGGGAGGCCATCGCCACCGTCTGGAACCGGGAGTTCATCGCGTTCTGCGAGCGGCAGGGGGACGCCGAGACCGCCCGCCTCTACCGAGAGGTGATCCAGGCGGACGAGGGGTTCCATCACGAGTTGGGAAAGGAGCTCCTGGGCCGCTACGCCACAACCTCTCAGCAGCAGGCGAAGGCTCGAACCGCGATGAACCGGACCCTGGAGCTGGCGGAGGAGATGCAGGCCCTGAACGTCCGCCAGGGGATGCGACACGCCCCCACGTCGTAGTTGCGCGGGCACGCGTCGGGGGGTTGTTGGGGTTGACGGGACCGGGGGGCTGTGCTAGAGAACCGGTGCGCTGCCGCGCGGCCCGGAGGGGAGTCAGTGGACGCGGAGTTCTCCTGGGAGAAGGCTCAGGTCGGCTGCCCGAACTGCTCCGAGCTCCTGACGCTCCGCCCGGGCCGGACGGAGGTCTGGTGCCAGCGGTGCGAGGCCGGCTTCGAGATCCGGGAGGCGAAAAGCCCGTCCCACCCGGAGCGTCTGGTGCTCCTGCTGGCCCCGAAGCGGGCGGGTGCCTCCGGCGGCTGACAGCCGGCCCGGTCCGGGTTTCCTGGACAAGGAGAAGGAGTGCCCCGCGATGACCTATATCATTGCTGAGCCCTGCATCGGGGTGAAGGACCGGGCCTGCGTGGACGTGTGCCCTGTCGAGTGCATCTACGAGGGCGAGGATCAGCTCTACATCAAGCCGGAGGAGTGCATCGACTGCGCCGCCTGCGAGCCGGAGTGCCCGGTCACGGCCATCTTCGAGGAGAGCGCGGTTCCCGAGCAGTGGAAGGCGTTCATCCAGAAGAACTACGACTATTTCGTCCAGCACCCGGACGCCCCGGTGGCGCAGCGCAAGAACGCGTAGGGCGAAGGGCGGACCGAATCCCCCGGCTCGCGCCCGAGCCGGGGGATTTTCTTTTTCAGGCGCGCCGCAGCGTGAAGAGCAGCGTGCTGCGGACGGTGAGGGTGCGGCGTCCGGCCGCGAAGGCGGCCCGGAGCGCTTCCCCCCGTCCGTCCGCTGCCCACCGGTCCCACAGGGCGGCGCCGCCGAGGTAGGCCCGCGCCTCCTCCCAGCCCGAAAAGCGGAGGCGCTCGGTCTCGCGGGAGGCGGCCTCGGGCAGGAGGGCGGCCGCGGCGGCGTGCGCCTCCACCTCGGCCTCCGCGACGGCAAAGCGGGAGGGGCGCCCCGTCTCCCGCCACTGATCCGGATGGATCGCGGCGCAGACGATGGCGCCTCCCGGCCGGAGGAAGCCGGCGGCGTGCGCGAGGAGGCGGCCGCTGTAGCAGAAGTGGGCCACGGCGAGGTCGGCTGCCGCCCAGCCGGTCACCCCCGGCAGGTCTGCGGTCTCGACGTCCGCGTGGAGGAATCGGGCCCGGCTGAGCCCGTCGCGGGCCGCGGCCGCGCGCGCGGCGGCCACGGCGCGCGCGGCGCTGTCGAGGCCCACCAGGAGCCCCCCCGCGCGGGCCAGCGCGAGGGCCACCCGCCCCGCCCCGCAGCCCAGATCTACGACCCGCGTCCCCGGGGCCACCTCGGCCAGTGCCAGGCGCAGGAAGGTGGGGGTCAAGGGGGCGTGGTCATCGGGGGAACCCTCCCCGGGTCGGTACGTCCGGAGGAGGAGGCCGCTCTGCCACGTCCAGGCCACTCCCTTCCTTGACAAGTGGATGCCGTTGGGGAAAATGGTGGTGTTCCTCCGCGGTGGAAGAGTACGCCACCCGGGCCCGCACCAGCAACAGCGTGGGCTGAGCCTGCGCCTGCCCCCCTGTGCACCGGAGGCGCCCCGATGCCGCTCTTTCTCACCGACGATGACGTCGCCCGGCTCCTCACGATGCCCGAGGCGCTCGAGGCGGTGGAAGAGGCCTTCCGGCACCACGGGGAGGGCAAGGCCGTCAACCGTCCTCGCGCCCGGGTCCGCCTCCCCCAGGGGATCCTGCACGTCATGGCCGCCGGCCTCCCCCACGTGGGGGTCCTGGGCCTCAAGGCGTACACCACCTTCAGAGGGGCCGTCCGCTTCCACGTCCACCTGTACAGCGCCGAAGACGGGCGTCTCCTCGCCCTCATCGAGGCCGACCGCCTCGGGCAGATCCGCACCGGGGCGGCCAGCGGGGTCGCCACCCGGTACCTGGCCCGGCCCGACGCCTCGGTCGTGGGCATCTTCGGCACCGGCTGGCAGGCCCGCTCCCAGCTCCACGCCCTCTGCGCCGTGCGGCAGGTGCGGGAGGTCCGGGCGTACGGGCGCGACGCCGCGCGGCGCACCGCCTTCTGCCGCGAGATGGAGGCGGCGCTCCAGGTACCGGTCCGGCCCGCCCCGGAGCCGCGGGTCGTGGTCGAGGGAGCGGACATCGTCACCACCATGACCACGGCCAAGGCGCCTGTCTTTGACGGGAGGTGGCTGGAGCAGGGCACCCACGTCAACGCCGCGGGCTCCAACTTTGCGGAGAAGCAAGAGATCGACGAGGCGGCGGTGATGGCGTCCCGGCTCGTCGTGGTGGACAGCAAGGAGCAGGCCCGGATCGAATGCGGCGACCTGATCGCCCCCATCGATCGGGGCCTCCTGTCCTGGGACCAGGTCCACGAGCTGGGGGAGGTGGTCGCCGGCAAGATCCCGGCCCGGGAGCGCCCGGGAGACATCACCCTCTTCGAGTCGCAGGGTC
Organism: Candidatus Methylomirabilis sp.; assembly: GCA_036000645.1. NCBI lineage: Bacteria > Methylomirabilota (SeqCode) > Methylomirabilia (SeqCode) > Methylomirabilales (SeqCode) > Methylomirabilaceae (SeqCode) > Methylomirabilis (SeqCode) > Methylomirabilis sp. (SeqCode). The sequence continues at coordinate 9,888 of DASYVA010000232.1, read as the reverse complement.
TGGCGTTGGAGGATATGGCGGTCGCCGCGGTGGTCTACCGGAAGGCCCTGCGGGAGAAGGTCGGCCGGGAGCTTCCCCTGTAGTCCGGGGTGCGGGCCGCCCCCCGGAGGATCCGAGGCAGGCGTTTCCCCTTTTGGAGGAGGAGGGTACGGATGCGGACGAGACGGTACGCGCGCTGGCTCCTTGCCGGTCTTGCGGGCCTCGTGATCGCTGGCGGGCTCTCCCCGGCCCAGGCCGCGACGGAGATCACGTTCTGGTACGGGCTCACCCAGCCCCTCGGAGGGATGCTCGACCAGATCGCCGCCGACTTCAACGCGTCGCAGACCAAGTACCGCGTAAACGCCACGTTCAAGGGAAGCTACCCCGACACGATGGTGGCCGCGATCGCCGCTTTCCGCGCTGGCAACGCGCCGCACATCGTCCAGATGTTCGAGGTCGGCACGGCCACCATGATGGCCGCCCGGGGGGCGATCAAACCGGTCCATGAGCTCATGCGCGAAGCCGGCGTGCCCTTCGATCCCAATGTCTACGTCGCGGCGGTCCGCGGCTACTACAGCACTTCGGACGGCCGGATGCTCTCGATGCCGTTCAACAGTTCGACGGCCGTCATGTGGTACAACAGGGACGCGTTCCGCCGGGCAGGGCTGGATCCCAACAGCCCCCCCAAGACCTGGACCGAGCTGCGGGAAGCGGCGCGGAAGATTCGCGCGGCCAATGCGACCCCGTGCGGATTTACTGCGGCATGGGGGACCTGGACGCAGTTCGAGCAGTTCAGCGCGATCCACAATGTGCCGCTTGCCACGCGGGCCAACGGCATGGACGGGATGGACGCCGAGCTTTCGATTAACAGTCCCCTGCACGTCCGGCATGTTCAGACGCTGATCGACATGCAAAAAGAGGGCTCCTACAAATACGGCGGGCGTGACACCGCGCCCGAGGCGCTGTTTGTGTCGGGGGAGTGTGCCATCATCCACACCTCGTCCGGCTATCGCGCTCGCGTGATCCGCGAGGCGAAGTTCGACTGGGGTGTCGCGATGCTGCCGTACTATGAAGGCACGCCGGGCGCGCCGAAGAACTCCATCATCGGCGGGGCCAGCTTCTGGGTGATGACCGCGCCGCGCCGGACCGCGGAGGAGTACCGCGCCGTGGCGGAGTTTTTCCGCTTCATCAGCCGGCCGGAGGTGGTGGCCAAGTGGCATACCGACACCGGGTTCCTGCCGATCACGATGGGCGGGTTTGAGCGGGTGCAGGCCTCCGGCTATTACACGCAGAACCCGGGCGCGGATATTCCTTACCGTCAGTTAACGCGGACAGAGCCCACGGAGAACTCGCGGGGCTTGCGGCTCGGCAATATGCCGGAGATCCGCACCATCATCTATGAGGAGCTGGAGAAGGCCTTCCAGGGGCAGCAAACGGCCCAGCAGGCGCTGGCCAGCGCCGTCCAGCGCGGGAACACCGTCCTGCGAAACTTCGAGCGGGCCAACCGCCCGTAAGGGATTGCCAGCGCAAGCGCGTCCCTCCCACGTGGAGGGGGGCCGTTCGCGTCCCCGAGCTGGACCGCCGCGCGCTGTCGTGGCCTGAGGGGAGCCCGCGGAGACATCGAGCACCGGATGCGCAGGCGCGTCATCTTTCCCAACAAGGTCTTGCCCTACCTCCTCCTGGCGCCGCAGATCGCGGTGACGCTGGTCTTCTTCCTCTGGCCGGCCGGCCAGGCGGTCTACCAGTCCGTCCTTCTCCAGGACCCCTTTGGCCTCCGCACCCAAGTCGTTTGGCTCGAGAATTTCACCGTGGTGCTGACGGACCCGCTCTATCTTGATTCGTTCCGCGTCACGCTCATCTTTTCAACGGCGGTGACGGGACTCTCGATGGGCGCCGCGCTCCTGTTCGCGGTGGTGGCGGACACGGGGATCCGCGGAGCCACGACGTATAGGACGCTCCTGACCTGGCCGTACGCCGTGGCCCCCGCGGTGGCTGCGAGCCTGTGGCTGTTCATTTTCCATCCCTCGATTGGCCTGCTTGGCCGCCGCCTGCGCCAGGTCGGGATCGCGTGGGACTATAAGCTCAATGGCAACCAGGCGCTCCTCCTCGTCATCCTCGCCGCGTCCTGGAAGCAGGTGAGCTACAACTTCCTGTTCTTCTTCGCCGGCCTGCAAGCCATTCCCCCCTCCGTGATCGAGGCGGCATCCCTTGACACCGGCCCGGCCCGGCGGTTCTGGAGCATCGCCTTCCCGTTGATCTCGCCCACCACCTTCTTTCTCCTCGTAGTCAATGTGGTCTACGCGTTCTTCGACACCTTCGGCGTGATCCACGCGCTGACCGGCGGCGGGCCGGGCAAGGCGACCGAGACCCTGATTTACAAGGTCTACACGGATGGCGTCATCAACCTGGACCTTGGCGGATCCTCGGCGCAGTCGGTGATCTTGATGCTGGTGGTCGTCATCCTCACCGCGATCCAGTTCCGCTATATCGAGCGCAGGGTCCATTATTGATGCGGACCCGCCAGCGTCCCACCAACTGGATCCCCCATGTCATCCTGGTCATCGGCGTCGCCATTTTCGCGTTTCCGATCTATCTCGCGCTGATCGGCTCGACACACGACGGAGGGACCATTGCCCGGGGAGAGACGCCGCTGGTTCCCGGGCCGCACCTCTTGGACAACTATTGGCAGGCCTGGACGCGCGGGTCGAGTGAACGCGTCACGTCCGTCCCCGTGCAGGCGCTGATGTTCAACAGTTTGGTCATGGCGCTCGGCATCACCGTGGGCAAGATCGCGATCTCGCTGATCTCGGCGTACGCGGTGGCCTTTTTCGCCTTCCCGTTGCGGATGTTCTTCTTCTGGATGATCTTCATTACCCTGATGCTTCCCGTGGAGGTGCGGATTATCCCGACCTACAAGGTGGTGGCGGATCTCGGCATGGTCGACAGCTTCGCGGGACTGATTATTCCCCTCATCGCGTCAGCCACGGCGACGCTGCTCTTCCGACAGGTCTTTCTGACGATCCCCGACGAGCTGGTCGAGGCGGCGAAGATCGACGGGGCGGGGCCCCTGCGCTTCTTCTGGGCTGTGGTGATCCCGCTTTCGCGCACCAACATCGCGGCCCTGTTTGTGATCCTGTTCATCTACGGGTGGAACCAGTACCTCTGGCCGCTGCTGATCACGACCACCCGCAGCATGGAGACGGTGGTCATCGGGATTGTCAAGATGATCGGCACGGGCGATGCCCAGACCGACTGGCAGATCATCATGGCGAGCACCATCCTCGCGATGCTGCCGCCGGTGGCGGTGATCCTGTTCATGCAGCGCTGGTTCGTGAAGGGGCTGATCGAGACCGAGAAGTAGCCGGCGGACCGGGGGGGGAGGAGGGGGAGCGTGCGCGAGCCGGTCATCCTGGCGTTGGACCAGGGGACCACCTCCTGTCGAGCCATCTGCTTCGACCGGCAGGGGCGCGTGGCGAGTCTCGCCCAGCGCGAGTTTCCCCAGCACTACCCGCGGCCCGGGTGGGTGGAGCACGACCCCCAGGAGATCTGGGAGACGCAGCTCACCGTGGCCCGGGAGGCGCTCCAGCAGGGCGCCATCCCGCCCGCGTCCGTGGCCGCGCTCGGCGTCACCAACCAGCGGGAGACGGTCCTCTTCTGGGACCGGAGCACCGGCCGGCCGCTCACCCCGGCCATCGTCTGGCAGTGTCGGCGGACCGCCGACATGTGCGCGCGCCTGAAGGCGGCGGGTCACGAGGCCGCCATCCGCGGCAAGACGGGGCTGGTCCTGGATGCGTACTTCTCCGGGACCAAGGTGGCCTGGCTGCTCGAGCACACGCCCGGCCTGCGGGAGCGGGCGCGGCGCGGCGACGCCTGCGCCGGGACCATCGACTCCTGGCTCATCTTCCGGCTGACCGGGGGGGCGGCGCACGTGACCGACCCCACCAACGCCTCCCGGACCATGCTCTTCAATCTCCACAGCCGGCAATGGGACGACGACCTGCTGGCCCTCCTGGAGGTCCCGCGCCGCGCCCTGCCGGCAGTCCGGCCCTCCAGCGAGGTGTACGGGAGGACCCCGCGCGACCTGCTCGGCGCGGAGATCCCCGTCGCCGGGGCGGCGGGGGACCAGCAGGCGGCCCTCTTCGGCCAGGCCTGCTTCGGGCCGGGCCTCGCCAAGAATACGTACGGGACCGGTTCGTTCCTCCTGGTCCACACGGGGGAGAAGCCGGCCACCTCGACCCGCGGGCTCCTGACCACGATGGCGGCCACGGTGGGGGAGACCCCCGCCTACGCGCTGGAGGGGAGCATCTTCGTCACCGGCGCCGCGGTCCAGTGGCTCCGGGATGGCCTGAGACTCATCGACGCGTCGGCCGAGTCGGAGCACTACGCCGCCCAGGTGCCGGATACGGGGGGCGTCTACTTTGTCCCCGCCTTTGTCGGGCTGGGGGCCCCCCACTGGGACCCGTACGCCCGGGGGGCCATCCTGGGCCTGACCCGCGGGACAACCCGCGCCCATGTCGTCCGGGCGGCCCTGGAGGCCATCGCCTACCAGAGCCGGGAGGTGGTGGAGGCGGCGGAGGGGGACGCCGGAATCCGGATGGCTGAGCTCAAGGTGGATGGGGGGGCGGCCCGGAACGACTTTCTGATGCAGTTCCAGGCCGACATCCTGGACCGACCGGTCATCCGCCCGAAGGTCACCGAGACGACGGCCCTGGGCGCCGCCTACCTCGCGGGGTTAGCCGTGGGGTACTGGGCCGGCCTGGAAGAGATCGGGGAGAACTGGGGCGTGGAGCGCCGGTTTGAGCCAAAGATGGCGGCCGGGGAGCGGGAGGCGCTCTACGCCGGTTGGCGCCGGGCGGTCACGCGGGCGGCGGGCTGGGCAGCGCCCGGCTAGCCGATCGGGGGGACGAGACCCGGACTCGGAAAGGCATTGCTCGGCCTGCGGGTGCGCGGTATTGTAGCCGCGGCATGCCTGAGGGGGCGAGCCTGGTGGCACGGCCCTCGCATGGCCCTGTCCGCATGCGGCGGTGACAGGGTCGCCGGGCCGGGAGCGTGGGGGACAAACCCGGCCGCGTGGCTGGCGTGCTGGCCTTCACTTCCACACAGGGGGGGAAAATGCACCGCAGACCAATCATCCGGTGGGTGGCCGTGGCGCTCCTCGTGGCTCTACTGCCGCTGGCGACCTCCTGCTACGGCCGGTTCCAGTTGGTCCGGAACGTCTACGAGGCGAATAGCAGCGTGAAGGACAAGTACATCCGCAGCGCCGTCACCTGGCTGTTCGTCATCGTCCCGGTGTACGGGCTGGCTGGGCTGGTGGACTTCGTGGTGCTGAACGTCATCGAGTTCTGGCAGGGGAAGAACCCCGCCGCCAAGGGGGAGAGCGACCCGCTCATCAAGACGGCCCAGGTCGGCGGGGATCGCGTCGTCCAGACGATCCGCCACCGGGAGGGAGCCACCGAGATGACGGTGGAGCGCTTCCGGGACGGTGCCCTGGTGGATCGCTTGACCCTGCGCCAGCCCGATGGGAGCGATCGGGTGATCGGCTCACTCCAGGCCCCGGGCGCGCCCGCCGTCACCCTGCTCGCCGAGCGCGACGGGGAGGCGCTCCTCCTGACGCGGACGGTCGCGGGACAGGCCCCTGAGCATCTCGCTGCCGGCGCGGCGGACATCCGCGGCCTCGAGGCGCGGGTCCTGGCCGCTCTCGGCCCGGCGGCGCCGACGGCCCTCGCCCGCATCTCCACTCCGTAGACCCTCCCGCCCGGGCGGCGCACCCCACGGCGCCGCCCGGGCATTTTGCCCCCTTCCTCCTCGCCTCCTTGACAATTTCCGGGCAATCCGAAAGACTACGACGGCCGCTCCTCGTGCCACGCCGGGGGGCGGCGCGGCATCCTAAGGGGTGGCAGCGCGGCCGTCGCGGGGGGAGGTCCCCGCGGAGCTGGCGCCCTCCGGAGGGGGGATCGGCATGGAAGGCAAGGTGTGCATTCTGGGCTCGGGCCCGGCGGGGCTCACGGCGGCCCTCTACGCCGCCCGCGGCAACCTGGCCCCCCTCGTGATCGCCGGCGCCCAGCCGGGGGGGCAGCTGACCACCACCACCATGGTGGAGAACTACCCGGGCTTTCCCGATGGCATCATGGGGCCCGAGCTGATGGAGACCTGGCGGAAGCACGCGGAGCGGTTCGGCACCCGCTTCCTGGGGGCGACGGCGAGCAGGGTGGACCTGGCCCGACGCCCCTTCACGATCGAGACCGACGAGGGGACCATCCGGTGCCGGGCCCTGATCATCGCGACCGGCGCCTCCCCCATCCTCCTGGGGGTGCCCTCCGAGCAGCAGTACATGGGCCGCGGCGTCTCCACCTGCGCCACCTGTGACGGCTACTTCTTCAAGGACCAGGAGGTGGCCGTGGTGGGGGGGGGCGACTCGGCCATGGAGGAGGCCCTCTACCTGAGCAAGCTCTGCACCAAGGTCACCGTGATCCATCGGCGGGACAGGCTGCGGGCCTCCAAGATCATGGCGGAGCGGGCCCAGAAGAACCCCCGCATCACCTTCCAGTGGAACAGCGTGGTGGAGGAGGTCCTCGGCAAGGAGGGCCACGGAGTCCGGGGGGTGCGCCTCAAGCGGACGGACACCGGGGAGCGGTCCGAGCTCAAGGTGGACGGCCTCTTCATCGCCATCGGCCACTCGCCCAACACGGGTCTCTTCCGGGGGCAGCTCACGATGGATGCGCTCGGCTACCTGCGGGTCACGCAGGGGACCATGACCAACGTCCCCGGGGTCTTCGCCGCGGGGGACGTGGTGGACCACGTGTACCGGCAGGCGGTGACCGCGGCCGGCATGGGATGCATGGCGGCCATGGACGCCGAGCGCTGGCTCGAGCGGCAGGGGGAGTGAGGGGAGCCGAGATGCCGGTGGTGCGAAGTGGCGTCCGCCTGACCCTGGAGGGGGCGAAGCGCCTGCTCGAGGGGGCAGAGCGGCGGGCGGGGGAGCTCGGGGTCCCGATGGACATCGCCGTCGTGGACGACGGGGGGAACCTCCTCGCTTTCCACCGGATGGACGGGGCGAAGATCACCAGCATCGACATCGCCATCAACAAGGCCTTTACGGCGGCCGGGGCCCGGAAGGCCACGCACGAGTACGGGCCCGTCGCCCAGTCGGGCGGCCCGGCCTTCGGGATCCACGCCAGCAACCAGGGGCGCTTCGTCATCTTCGGCGGCGGCCTCCCCGTCTTCGTGGAGGGGCAGATCGTGGGCGGGATCGGCGTGAGCAGCGGGACTCCCGACGAGGACCGGGAGGTGGCCCAGGCCGGCATCGAGGCCCTGCAGGACGCGCTGAAGTCCGGCCCCGCGAAGGCCTGAGCCCGTGGCGGGCACGCTTCTCCAGCTGGACCTTCCCGAGGCAGCGGAGGAGGCTCTCCGCCTGGCCGATCTGCTCGGGGAGTACGCCGACGCGTTCGGCCTCCCGGGGGCCGGCGGCGAGGCCATCCTGGAGACGGCTGCAGCCCTCCGGGTCCGGCATCCCGACAAGCCGGTCTGTGTCGCCGCCCCACCCGGCGCCGAGGCGGGGGGCGCCTTCCTGGAATCGCTCGCGGGGCGCGCCCAGGTCCTCCGGGTGGGGGGAGACCTCCCCGTGGACGCCCTCCGGAGCCTCCGGGCGGCCACCCGGGAGCGGCAGGTCCGGCTCCTCGTGGATCTGACCGGCCTGCCCGATGCGGCGGAGCGGGCGAAGCGGCTGGCCCGCGCCAAGCCGGACGCGTTCCTCCTCCACGTGGCGCAGCGGGAAGCGGGCCGGGCGGACCTGGACCTGGAGGCGGTCGCAGCGGTCCGGGAGGCAGGGGAGCGGCCGGTCGCCATCGCCGCCGACCTGGAGCCGGTCGTCATGCCGCAGCTCCTCCGGTTCCGCCCCGAGCGCCTCATCGTGGGCCGGGCGGTGACCGGTGCCCCCGATCCCCGCCGCGCCGCCAACGCCCTGAAGGCCCGGATCGACGCCGTCCAGCGCCTTACCCAGTTCTTCTGAGGCAGAGCCGCTCGCCGGATGCGCGCAGGAGTCCCCGGTGCCCAAGTCCTCGCCTCGCTTCTCGCCGGAGGTGGCCGCCGTCCGGGCTGACCTCGTCGCGCTCCGGCGCCGCCTCCACCAGGAACCGGAGCTCGGCTTTGCCGAGACCCGGACCGCGGCGGCCGTGGCGGAGCAGCTGGCCGTTCCCGGCATCGCGCTCAAGACCGGTGTGGCCGGGACCGGGGTGGTGGCCACCATCCGGGGGGGGCGGCCCGGCCGGACCGTCCTGCTGCGGGCCGATATGGACGCGCTGCCGATCCAGGAGGCGACGGGCGCCCCCTACGCCTCCCGCGTCGCGGGGGTGATGCACGCCTGAGGGCACGACGGGCACACCGCCATCGGGGTGATGGCGGCGAGACTCCTGGCGGGCCGGCGGGACCGCCTCCCGGGCGTGGTCAAGGTGATGTTCCAGCCGGCGGAGGAGGGCCCGGGAGGGGCGCTGCCGATGCTCCAGGCGGGGATTCTCGAGGATCCGCCGGTGGACGCCGCCTTCGCCCTCCACCTCTGGAACGAGTATCCCGTGGGGACGGTCTGCGTCCGGCCCGGCCCCGTTATGGCGTCGGCGGATCGCCTGCGCGTCACCGTGCGGGGGAGCGGCGGGCACGCCGCCCAGCCCCACCTGGCGGTGGACCCGGTGGTGGCCGCCGCGCAGATGGTTCTGGCCCTGCAGGCCCTGGTGGCGCGGGAGGTGGATCCCGTTACGCCGGCGGTGATTACGGTGGCGAGCATCCACGGCGGGGAAACCTTCAACGTGATCCCGTCCGAGGTCACGATGGAGGGGACCATCCGCTGCCTCGACCCGTCCCTCCGGGAGGAGCTTCCCGTGCGGATCCGGCGGCTCCTCATGGGGATCGCCGAGGCCACCCGGACCGCGGTCGAGGTGCAGGTGGAGCAGCGCTACCCGGTCACGGTGAACCACCCCGACCTCGCACGCCTGGTGGCGGCTGCCGGGGCGGAGGTGGTGGGGGAGGAGCGGGTGGTGGAGCATCCCCCGGGGATGGGGGCCGAGGACATGGCCTACGTGCTGCACCGGGTTCCCGGCTGCTACTTCTTCATCGGCTCCGCCAACGCCGCCCGGGGGCTGACGGCCCCGCACCACAGCCCCCGCTTCGACTTCGACGAGGAGGCTCTCGCCATCGGCCTGGAGATGATGCTCCGGTCGGCCGAGGCATACCTCGGCGGGCGGGCGGCCTGATGGGACCGACAGTCCGGCTGGCGCCGGGGCTCCTCGCGCGCGTGCCGGGCCTCGCCCTCGGCGTCGCCCTCCTGGAGGGCCTGGCGGTTGCCCGCGAGGCCCCCGACCTGACCTCCGCCCTCGAGGCGTGCGCGGAGCGGATCAAGGGCGCGCTGGATCTGGAAGGCGTGGCCCGCCTCCCCGAGGTGGCCGCCATGCGGGCCACCTTCCGGGCGGCCGGGGGGGACCCGGGCCGCTACCGCCCCTCGGCCGAGGCCCTCCTCCGCCGGATCCTCCAGGGGAAGGGAGTCCCCAGGATCAACGCGGCCGTGGACGGGAGTACGCTAGGGTCCCTCGCCTTCCGGCTCCCGATGGGCGCCTACGATGCCGACCGGGTCCAGGGGGAGGTCACCTGCCGGATCGGCGACGGAGGCGACGGCTGGACCGCCATCGGCGGCAAGACGGTGGACGGGGAGGGGAAGATCCTCCTGGCGGATGCAGCGGGGCCGTTCGGGAGCCCCTACGCCGACGCGCTGCGGACGGCGGTGACGGGAGAGACCCATCGCCTGCTCCAGATTGTCTTCGCTCCGCCGGGCCTTCCGGGCGGCCGGCTGGAGGAGGCGGTGGCCTTCACGGCCGCCACGATCGTGAGCCACTGCGGCGGGGGCGTGGCGGCCCGCGGGGTCGT
>DASYVA010000231.1 GCA_036000645.1 Candidatus Methylomirabilis sp. | reverse complement strand
TCCCTTCAAGGACACGGCCGGCCCGGCCATCAACCCGATGATCAAGGTGATGAACCTGGTGGGGATCCTGATCGCCCCCCTGGCGCTCCAGCCGTCGGCCGGCCTCCGGTGGACGGCAGTCCTGGGGAGCCTGGCCCTCCTGGCCTTCTCGGTGGCGTTCAGCAAGCGGGGCTCCATCGTGGAGGCCAAGGCGGCCCCGGCGGGTGTTCCCGCCAGCGCCCACAAGTAGGGAGAGCCCCCGGGCTTCACCCCCGATCCCAGGGCAAAAAAGAGGCGGCGGGGAGAAACCTCCCCGCCGCCCGCTTTGTCTCCGGGTCCCTAATAGACCGGGGTCAGCCAGTGCCGATAGGTGGGCACCTTGCCCCGCACGACGTCAAAGTAGAGGCGCTGGAGTTTCGCCGTCACCGGCCCGATGGCTCCCTCCCCCACGGGGCGGCGATCCACCTCCACCACGGGGGCCACCTGCGCCCCGGTCCCGCAGAGGAAGAGCTCGTCCGCCAGGTACACTTCGGTGCGCCCGACCCGCCGCTCTTCCACCTGCAGGCCGAGCCCGTCCCGCGCTAACGTCAGGACCGTGTCCCGCGTGATCCCCTCCAGGATGTTGGCGGAGAGGTCCGGGGTGATGACACGGCCCCCCCGCACCAGGAAGATGTTCTCGGCCGACCCCTCGCACAGCACCCCGTCCTCGGTCAGGAAGAGGGCCTCGTCATAGCCGTGCGTCGCCGCCTCGGTCCGGGCGAGGGCGGAATTCACGTACCCTCCCGCTACCTTGCACCGGGCCGGGATCGCGTTGTCGCTGATCCGTCGCCAGGTGCTGAACCCCACCCGGAGCCCCTGGCTGGTATCCAGGTACTCGCCCAGGGGGAGCGTGAAGACGCCGAAGCCGGTCGTGTAGCCGTGCAGGCGGGGGCCGATTTCCTCGCTGCTGACGAAGGCGATCGGCCGGATGTACGTATCCTCCCGATGCGCGTTCCGTCGGAGGAGCTCCAGAGTCAGCCGCGAGAGCTCCTTGACGTCCTTCCCGACCGCCAGGTGGAGGACCCGGCAGTTCCGGAGCATCCGGTCATAGTGCTCGGCCAGCCGGAAGACGTAAAGCTGCGCCCCTTCCGGCTCCCAGTAGGCGCGGATCCCCTCGAACACGGCGGTTCCGTAGTGGAGCGCATTCGTCCGGATGCTGATCGAGGCCTCTTCGAGGGGCATGAAGCGGTCGCGAAAGTAGACGGTCCCCATGGGATCTCCTTCGAGGCTCTCCGCAGACGGCCTTTCAAGGGTACCCACTCGTCCCCGACCTGTCAATGTTCCAGGGAAGGCGCTTGACATGCCGGGGGAGCCACGGTACTTTATGCTATCTTTTCGATACTTAGGGGCTTCAGGCGGAGGTCGGGGAGGAGAGGACGTGCCGTTTCCGAGCAAGGCTGTGCGCCGGGTCGAGGCACCGAAGGCGGGACCGACCCGCCGGTTCCTCCTCTTCGAGGCGGGGGGGTTCCGCTGCGGCCTGGATGTGCGCATCCTCCAGGAAGTTACGGATGACCCTGGCATCCCTCCTGCAGAGGACGGACCGCGTCCCCTTCTGGGGAGCCTTCCCGTCCAGGGGGGAACTCTCCCGACGGTGGACCTCGGCGCGCTCTTCGAAGGCCCCGGGGCCGGTCGCCGGGTCCTGGTGGTGGAGGCGGAGGGGAGGAAGTTGGGCTTCCTGGTGGAGCGGACCCTCGAGGTGGCGGACATTCCCGAGGCATCCTTCCGGGCGCTGCCGGCCCTGGCCAGCCGCCTCGTGCCGGGGACCGTCCGGGCCGTGGCGTGGCAGGAGGAGCGGCCGGTCTTCCTCCTGGACGCGGAAAGCCTGGGGCCCCTCCTCAAGACCGCGGCGGGGGACGCGTGATGAGCGGCGGCCGATGCTGAGGACGGGCTCCCGGACCAAGGCCACGCCGGAGCCGGAAACCCTTCAGCTCCTCGCGGTCACCGTCGGCAAGCGCCTCTTCGGGTTCGACATCCACGAGGTGCGGGAGATTTTCCCCTACCGGGTGCCGGCCCCCACTCCCCGCCCGCCGAACTTCGTCGAAGGGATCGTGCAACATAAGGGGCGCCTCCTCCCGGTCCTCAGCCTCCGGCGCCGCCTGGGGCTCCCGGAGCCGGACCCGGAGGCGCGGGGGGTCCTGCTTCATGTGACGTGGGAGGGGGTGTCCCTGGGAATCGGGGTGGACGCGGCGAGCCAGGTGATCGGGGTGAAGGCGGACGAGCTGATGGCTGCCCCCCCGCAGGTGTTCGGTATCCGGGCCGAGTATATCCGGGGAGTGGCCAAGCTGGGGGGGCGGCCGGTGGTCTGGTTGGCGACCAGCCGTCTGCTGGCCTCGGCCGAGCCCATTACCATGGGGGAGTAGCGCGGCCGCCCCGCGGGCCAGGGGTTTCGCCGGCAGAGGAGGAGGGCATGGGAGCCCGGATCCTGGTGGCTGACGACAGCGTGACGATCCAGAAGGTGGTGGAGCTCACCTTCAGCAAGGAGGACTTCCAGATCGTTCCCGCCCGCAGCGGCGAGGAAGCGATTCGGAAGGCGCGAGAGGTGCGGCCGGATCTCATGCTCATCGACCTGGTGATGCCAGACAAATCGGGGTACGAGGTCTGCGAGGCCCTCCGGAAGGATCCCCTCCTCAAAGATACCCCCATCATTCTCCTCACCGGGACCTTCGAAGCCTTCGACAAGAACGAGGGGGCCAGGGTCGGGGCCAACGACTTCGTCACCAAACCCTTTGAGTCCCAGGTCCTCATTGGCAAGGTGACGCAACTCCTCTTCGCCCGGTCCATGCCCGGTTCGCCCCCGCCCGCGAGGTCGTCCCCTGCCGTGTCGGCGACGCTGGGATCACCGCCGCCCGGACCGGCTGCGCCGGCACCGCCCCCCGCCCAGCCCGTCTCTGAACGGGGGAGGGGAGTCGCGGCGGCCGCTCCGCCGGTCGCCTCCGGTGCGCACCCCACGGGGGGCGGGGGGGAAGGAGAGGTCTCCGAGGAGAAGCTGTGGGAGCTGCTGGAGCACGAGGAGCCCGGGCGCGGCGCCGCGTACGTCCTCCCGGAAGAGGGCGGTCCCGGCCTCACCCTGGGCCCGCCGGTAGAGGAGGGCCCGGGGAAGGCTCCGGCGGCGCCGGAGGGGGAGCAGGTCTTCTCGCTCGATGAGGGGGGCGATCTGGCCTCCAGCATCAAGGACATGGCAGAGTCGCTGGGCCTGCCCATGGAGCCTCCCCTCCTGGTGGACGTGGACCGGCCGGCGCCCGCGCCGCCCCCGCCCGCGCCGGTGAAGCCGGCCCCCATGGAGCCGGTGGAGGACCTCACAATCCCGTTGCTGGAGGGCCTCGAGATCCTGCCGGAGGAGGGGCCGGCCCCTACGGCCCCTGTCCCGCCGCGTCCGGCGCCGCCCGTAGCCGCCCCGCCGGCCCCGAGCGCTCCGTCCCCCCTGATGAACGTGGACCAGGTGACCCGGGAGATCACGGACAACGTCGCCCGGGCGATCGTCCAGGAGGTGAGCGAGCGCCTGGCCGGGAAGATCGAACGGATCGTCTGGGAGGTGGTCCCCGACCTGGCGGAGCACCTCATCACGCAGGAGATCGAGCGCATCAAGGCCCAGGCCGAAGGCCCGCCCGAGAAGGCCTAGCCCCCCCGGTGGCGGGGTGGAGGGAGGCCTTCCCTCTTCCCCGCTTTTTTTGACCCACGACGCACCCATGGCGACAGATCGCGAGCCCCAGAGCTCCCAGGACGGCCAGTACGATCCCCGGCCGGTGGAGGAGCGGTGGTACCGGGCCTGGGAGGCGGCGGGATACTTCCACGCCGACGAGGACTCGCCCGCCCCGCCGTATTGCATCGTCATCCCGCCCCCCAACATCACCGGCTCCCTCCACATGGGGCATGCCCTGAACAACACCCTGCAGGACATCCTGATCCGGTGGCGGCGGCTGGCGGGGGACAACGCGCTCTGGATGCCCGGAACGGATCACGCCGGGATCGCCACCCAGAACGTGGTGGAGCGGCAGCTGGTGCACGAGGGGCTGAGCCGCTCCCAGATCGGCCGGGAGGCCTTCATCGAGCGGGTCTGGAAGTGGAAGGCGGAGTCCGGGGGGACGATCATTCGGCAACTGAAGCACCTCGGCGCCTCCTGCGACTGGGCGCGAGAGGCCTTCACGATGGATCCTCCCCGCTCCCGGGCGGTGACCGAGGTCTTCGTCCGGCTCTTCGAGGACGGTCTCCTGTACCGGGCCGAGCGGCTCGTGAACTGGTGCCCGCGCTGCCAGACGGCGCTCGCCGACATCGAGGTCGTCCACGAGGAGCAGGAGGGGCGCCTCTGGTATATCCGCTACCCCTTCGCCGACACTCCCCGCGAGGGCCTGGTCGTGGCCACGACGCGCCCGGAGACGATGCTGGGCGACATGGCGGTGGCGGTCCACCCGGAGGATCCCCGCTACCAGAAGGCGGTGGGCCGGACCGTCCTGCTCCCGCTGGTGGGCCGGAAGCTTCCGGTGATCGCCGATCGGGCGGTGGCGAAGGACTTCGGCACGGGCGCCCTCAAGGTGACCCCAGGGCACGACCAGAACGACGAGGAGATCGGCACGCGGCACGAGCTGGGAGAGCCAATCAAGGCGTTCACGGAGACGGGGAAGGTCAGCGCAGCCTTCCTCGTGGACGAGGCCGGCCGAACAATTCAGAACGCTCGCGCGCAAGGCTATGTGCGAGCCGACAGGTATGAGGCCCGTCGGATGATCCTCGAGGACCTCAAGGCGGATGGGCTCCTGGTGAAGGAGGAGCCGTACCGCCACGCGGTCGGCCGCTGCTACCGGTGCCAGACGGTCATCGAGCCGTTCCGAACCCCCCAGTGGTTCGTCCGCGTCAAGCCGCTGGCCGAGCCCGCCATCCGGGTCGTCGAGGAGGGCCGAATCCGCATCGTCCCGGAGCAGTGGGAGAGGAACTACTACGAGTGGATGCACAACATCCGGGACTGGTGTATCTCCCGGCAGATCTGGTGGGGGCACCAGATCCCGGCCTGGTACTGTCTCGACTGCAACCCCGAGCAGGTCGTGCAGGCAAGCACCGGCCCAGCATTCGCCGCGGAGAAGGGTGCGATGCCACAAGACACCACGGAGCGCTACACGATTCTCCCGGACGCGAAGCCGATCGTGGCTCGGGAGTCTCCGTCCCGCTGTCCGACGTGCGGGGGGACGCGCCTGGTTCGGGACCCGGACGTGCTGGACACCTGGTTCAGCAGCGCGCTCTGGCCCTTCTCCACGCTGGGCTGGCCCGAGCGGACGAAGGCGCTCCAGGGCTTCTACCCCACGTCGGTCCTGGTGACCGGCTTCGACATCCTCTTCTTCTGGGTGGCCCGGATGATCATGATGGGTCTCAAGTGCACGGGGGAGGTCCCCTTCCGGCAGGTCTACATCCATGCCCTCGTGCGGGACGCCGAGGGACAGAAGATGTCGAAGTCGCGGGGGAACGTCATTGACCCGCTGGTCGTCATCGACAAGTACGGGGCGGACGCCTTCCGGTTCACGCTGGCGGCGCTGGCGGCGCAAGGGCGGGACATCCGCCTCTCGGAGGAGCGGATCGAGGGCTACCGGTACTTCTGCAACAAGCTCTGGAACGCGTACCGGTTCCTGGCGCCGCACCTGAGCCGGGGTGCGTCCCTGGCGCCGGGCGCGCGGCCCGCGCCGGCGGACCTGGCCGATCGCTGGATCCTCAGCCGGCTCCAGGAGGTCGTCGCGTCGGTCTCGGAGGCTCTGGAAGCCTTCCGCTTCAACGAAGCGGCCTCCCTCCTCTACCAGTTCGTCTGGCACGAGTACTGCGACTGGTACCTGGAGATGGCCAAGCGCCGCCTGGCGGAGCGGGACGGTCCGGGGGCCGAGACAGCCCGAGGGATTCTGACGCACGTTCTCGAGACGGTGCTCCGCCTGCTCCACCCCATCATGCCCTTCATCACGGAGGAGATCTGGCAGCGCCTCCCCCACGAGGGGCCGACCATCATGCGGACCCCCTGGCCGGTGGCGGACCGCACCCTCGGCGATCCCGAGGCGACAGCCGCCCTGGAGCTGGTCATGGAACTGGTCCGGGCGGTCCGTAACTTGCGCTCCGAGGTCAACCTCCCGGCTGCCGCCTGGCTCACGGTCATCTGCCGCTCTCGCGACGACCACCAGGAGCGCACCCTGCGGGTGGCCGAGGGGTACGTTCGGGCGCTGGGGCGCATCGGGGAGTTCCGCGTCGGGCCCGGGGAGGTCAAGCCCCCGGCGGCGGCCGCCACGGTCGTCCGGGGGATGGACGTGTACGTGCCGCTGGCCGGCCTCATCGACTTCGCCGCCGAGATCGCGCGCCTCCGCAAGGAGGTGGAGAAGGTGGACCGGGAGCTCGTCCGGGTCCGGGGGAAGCTAGAGAACGCGGCCTTCCGTGCCAAGGCCCCCGTGGAGGTGGTGGAGAAGGAGGAAGGGGTGGCCCGCGAGCTCACCGACGTCCGGGCCAAGCTCGTGGAGCACCTGACCCTGCTCGAATCCTCCCGGGGTTAGGGGCGTGAGCGGGGGCGCCGACGGGCTCTTGCTGGACGGGGAGGTCTTGCGCCTCCGGGACCCCGGAGCTCTGGTCGGCCGCCGGGTCCTCTGCCACCGGGAGGTGAGCTCGACCAGCGCCCTGGCCGCGGTCCTCGCGGCGTCTGGAGAGCCCGAGGGAACCGTGGTCCTGGCGGAGCGGCAAACCGCAGGGCGGGGGCGGCTCGGGCGCAGCTGGGCCTCCCCCCTGGGCCTGGGGCTCTGGTTCTCCACGATCCTGCGACCCCCCACCTCGCCCGCCCGCGCCCCGGTCCTGACCCAGGTGGCCGCCGTGGCGGTCGCGGAGGGGGTGGAGGAGGTGGCGGGGCCGCTCCCGGGCGGCATCAAGTGGCCTAATGACCTCATGCTGGCCGGGCGGAAGGTGGCCGGGATCCTGACGGAGCTGGTGAGCCGAGGGGAGGAGGTGGCCGCGGTCGTCCTGGGCGTGGGCCTGAACGTGAACCAGGGGCCGGCGGACTTCCCGCCGGACCTGGGGGACCGGGCTGGCTCGGTGGCGATGGCGGCGGGCCGGACCCTCCCGCGGGCCGACCTTTTCCGGGCCCTTCTGCGGCGCCTGGATCACCGGTACCAGGAGTTCCTGACGGCGGGCCCGGGCCCGGCTCTCGCGGGGGCGGCGGCCCGCTCCCTCATCCTCGGCCGGCCGGTCCGGGCGCGGGAGGGGGAAGCGGAGCTCACCGGCATCGCCCTCCGCCTGGAGGCGGACGGAGCGTTGGCCCTGCAGCTTGGGGACGGCCGGGTCCGGCGCCTCGTGGCAGGAGAGGTGACGATCCTCTCGGAGGCCTGATGCTTCTCGTTCTGGACGTGGGAAACACCAATATCGGCCTCGGGCTCTTCGAGGGCGAGACACTCCTGCACCACTGGCGGATCGCGAGCCGCCGGGAGGGGACCCCGGACGAGTACGGAATCGCTCTGCGCAACCTCCTGGAGGGGGTGAAGATCCCCCTCGACGCCATCGACGGGGTGATGATGGCGTCCGTGGTCCCCCCCCTCGACGGGACCCTGGACGAGACGCTGCGGGGCCTGCTGAAGCTCACCCCCGTCACGGTCGGTCCCGGCACCAAGACCGGCATGCCCATCCTCTACGACAACCCCCGGGAGGTAGGGGCGGACCGGATCGTGAACGCGGTGGCCACCTTCGCCCAGTATGGCGGGCCGGCCATCGTGGTGGACTTCGGCACGGCTACGACCTTCGACGCCGTCTCTGCTCGGGGAGAGTACCTGGGAGGGGTGATCGCGCCCGGCATCGGGATCTCCGCCGAGGCCCTCTTCGAGCGGGCCGCCAAGCTCCCGCGGATCGAGATCGCCCGGCCCCGAAGCGTGATCGGCAAGAACACGGTCGGGAGCATGCAGGCGGGCCTTTTCTACGGCTACCTGGCCCTCGTGGACGGGGTCGTGCGGCGGATGCAGCAGGAGATGGGCGGGACGAAGGCGGTGGTCGGGACGGGGGGCCTGGCCCACCTGATCCTGGCCGACTCGGAGGCGGTGGACCGGGTGGACCCCTTCCTGACCCTCACCGGTCTCCGCCTCCTGTACGAACGGAACCGCTAGCGGGGACTCGCCCCGGGAGAGGCGCGGCATGGCCAAGGCGAAGATCCTGGTGGTGGACGATCAGCCTCTGATCCGTACCATGCTGAGCGACCTCCTGACCGAGGCAGGGTACCAGGTGCTGACTGCGGCGGACGGGGAGGAGGGGCTCGCACTGCTGAAGCGGGAAGCCCCGGCCCTGGTCATCCTGGACAAGGTGATGCCCAAGATGGGTGGGACCCGCTTCATCCTGGAGTCCCGGGACGCCGGCCTGCGGCACGCCCCCACCCTGATCGTCTACTCTTCCGCCTTCACGGGGCCGCCGCAGGAGCACGCGGACGAGACGTTCCGGGTGCGCCTCCACGTGAGCAAGGCCATCAAGGGGGAGGCGCTCCTGAAGCTCGTGGCGGACCTCCTCGGCCGCGCGGGCGCGTAGTTTTCCGTTGACAGCCCCGGGGCTCGTCGCTATAGTTGGACGGTTTTTTGACGGGGGCGACGCTGATGCCGACTTACATGGCGAAACCCGGGGAGATCCCCAGAACCTGGCACCTGGTGGATGCGAACGGGAAGGTCCTGGGGCGGCTGGCCAGCGAGGTGGCCATGCTCCTCCGGGGGAAGCGCAAGCCCGCCTTCACCCCCCACCAGGACGTGGGAGACTTCGTCGTTGTCATCAACGCGGGCAAGGTGCGCCTCACGGGGAACAAGCTCCGGGATAAGGTCTACTACCGCTACTCGGGGTACCCCGGAGGGCTCAAGGCGGTGACGGCGGGGAAACTCCTCCAGACGCACCCGACGCGCGTCGTGGAACACGCGGTCCGGGGGATGCTCCCCAAGAGCAAGATGGGGGACCTGCTGATCCGGAAGCTCAAGGTGTACGGCGGGGCGGACCATCCCCACCAGGCCCAGAAGCCCGCCCCCCTGGTCATCGGGTAGGGGAAAGCAGCATGGAGCAGGTGGCGACCTATTACGCGACGGGCCGGCGGAAGTCCTCCGTGGCACGGGTGTGGCTGAAGCCCGGCGAAGGGAAGGTCGAGATCAACGCCCGGCCGGCGGCGGAGTACTTCGGCCGCCCGACCCTGCAGATGGTGATCGCCCAGCCTTTCAAGGTGGCGGGGGTGGAGGCGAAGTTCGACGTGGTGGCCACGGTCCGAGGGGGAGGGATGAGCGGCCAGGCGGGGGCGGTGAGACTCGGGATCTCCCGGGCGCTCCTGCAGGCGGGGGAGGACTTCCGGGCCACCCTCAAGAAGGCGGGGTTCCTGACGCGCGACCCGCGGGTCAAGGAGCGGAAGAAGTACGGCCAGCGCGGGGCGCGCGCGCGGTTCCAGTTCTCCAAGCGTTAGGGCCCGGCCGCCGCACGCCGAGGAGGGTCACCCCGAGTGACCTTCTTTTTTTTTCGCGGGACGGGCCAGGGGCGCCCCCGGGGTTGAGGGGATGCAGCGGCGAGTCGCGATCGTCGGGGCGAGCGGCTACACGGGGGCGGAGCTGGTCCGTCTGCTCGTCGCCCACCCCGGCGTGGCGGTGACCGCGGTCACGTCGGAGCAGTCGGCAGGGCAGCCGGTCGAGGCCGTCTTCCCCAGCCTGGCCGGGCATGCGCCCCAGGTCCTCCAGCGGCTCGACCCGGGAGCCGTCGCGGCGGCCGCCGAGCTGATCTTCCTCGCCCTGCCTCACCAGACGGCGATGGGGGCGGCGGCTCCCCTGCTCGAGGCGGGCCGCCGAGTCGTGGACCTGTCGGCGGACTTCCGCTTCCGCGATCCCCAGGTGTACGAGTCCTGGTACCGGACGAAGCACCTGGCCCCGGCCCTCTGCGGGGAGGCGGTCTACGGCCTGCCGGAGGTCCACCGGGAGGCCCTGAAGGCGGCCCGCCTGGCGGCTGTCCCCGGCTGTTACCCCACGGGAGCCCTCCTCGCCCTCCTCCCCCTCCTGCGGGAGGAGCTCCTCGATCCGGAGCAGATCATCATCAACGCCGCCTCCGGGGTCTCGGGGGCCGGGCGCAAGGTGGAGGTCGGGTACGTCTTCGGGGAGGTGAACGAGAACTTCAAGGCCTACGGGGTCCCGGGGCACCGGCACACGCCCGAGATCGAGCAGGAGCTGAGCCGGGTCGCCGGCCGCGAGGTCCGGGTCACCTTCATCCCCCACCTGGCTCCCATGACCCGGGGGATCCTGAGCACGTGCACCGTGCGCCTGACGCGCCCGGCCACCACGGCCGACCTGCTCGCCCTCTACCGGGATGCCTGCAAGGGGGAGCCCTTCCTCCGCATCCTGCCGGAGGGTCGGTTGCCGGAGACCAAGGCGGTCTGGGGATCCAACTACTGTGACATTGCCGCGACGGTGGATGCGCGGACCGGACGCGCCATCCTCCTCACGGCCATCGACAACCTGGTCAAGGGGGCCTCGGGACAGGCCGTCCAGTGCATGAACCTGATGCTGGGGTTCGAGGAGACGGCGGGCCTGCGGTCGCCCGCGCTGTGGCCCTGACGGGGTATGAGCGAGCGCGCGATCACGCCGGTGGCAGGGGGGATCACGGTCGCCCGTGGGGTCCGGGCGGGGGGGGTCCACTGCGGGATCAAGCGGCAGGCGCTCGACCTGGCCCTCGTGGCTTCGGAGCGCCCCGCCAGCGTCGCCGCCACCTGCACGACGAACCTCGTGGCGGCCGCCCCGATCCTCCTCTGCCGCCGCCGGCTGGCGGCGGGCCGGTTTGCCGCTCTGGTGGCCAACAGCGGCAATGCGAACGCCTGCACCGGAGCTGCCGGCCTGGCGGACGCGGAGCGGATGGGAGAGATCACAGCCGCTGCCCTCGGCGTGCCGGTGGAAGAGGTCTATGTGGCCTCCACGGGGGTCATCGGGGCGCGGCTCCCGATGGGGAACGTGGAGGCCGGGATCCGCGACGCGGCGGCGCGCCTCCGCCCGGAGGGGGGGCCGGAGGCGGCGGAGGCGATCCTGACCACGGACACCCGGGTGAAGGAGGCGGCCCGTGAGGTCCGGCTGCCAGAGGGCTCCTTCCGGGTCGGGGGGATGGCCAAGGGGTCCGGGATGATCGCGCCCGACATGGCGACCATGCTCGCCTTCCTCGCCACCGATCTCTCCGTGCCTCCCCCCGTGCTCCGGGCGGTCTTGCAGGAGGCGGTGGCGGGGAGCTTCAACTGCATCACGGTCGACGGGGAGACCAGCACCAACGACATGGTTTTGGCCTTCGCCAACGGCCGGGCGGATGCCCCAGCGGCGGGCCCCGGCACCGCGTCGCTCGCGGCGCTCGGGCGGGCTCTCACCGAGGTGTGCGGGGAGCTGGCGCGGATGATCGTGGCCGATGGGGAGGGGGCCACCAAGGTCGTGGAGATCCTCGTCCGGGGCGCCCGGAACCCGGCAGAGGCGCGCCGGATCGGTCTGCGGGTCGCCAACTCCCCGCTGGTGAAGACCGCCTTCCACGGCCAGGACAGCAACTGGGGCCGGATCATGGCGGCGCTCGGGAGCGCGGGCGTCGCCGTGGACCCCACCCGGGTGGCCATCACCGTCGGGGACGTCCCGATCGTCCGGGGCGGTGTCGGCCTCGGGGCCGAGGCGGAGCGGACGGCGAGCGCGCGCATGCGGGAGCAGGTCTTCACGGTGACCGTGGACCTCGGGCTGGGATCAGCGGAAGGCCGCGTCTGGACCACCGACCTGAGCGAGGCATACGTCCGGATCAACGCCGCGTACCGGAGCTGAGTGCCGGCCGGTCGGCCTTGCTCCGTCCCGGCCGGTGTGGTATGTAAGGGCAGCACGTCCATCTCACACGCCCCCGGATCCGCTGCGGGTGCCCTTCGGGGCGGGCGGCGGGAAGGAAGGGGGCGGCGGCGCAACCCGAACGCGGAGGGTCTGCTGTGGCGGCAATCACCATGAAGGAGCTCCTGGAGGCCGGGGTCCACTTCGGCCACCAGACCAAGCGGTGGAACCCGAAGATGAAGAAGTACCTCTTCGGGGAGCGCAACGGCATCTACATCATCGATCTGCAGAAGACCCTCAAGAAGGTCCGCGAGGCGTACGCCTTCGTGCGCGACCTGGCCGCCGGAGGCGGGACGCTGCTGTTCATCGGCACGAAGAAGCAGGCGCAGGAGACGGTGTTCGAGGAGGCCAACCGCTGCGGGA
>DASYVA010000230.1 GCA_036000645.1 Candidatus Methylomirabilis sp. | reverse complement strand
GCCGTCTTCGTTCCCTTCGCCGCGCCGGGAGAGGTCGTCCGGGTCCGGATCGTCGAGGAGCGGCAGGACTACCGGCGCGGCGAGCTCCTCGAGGTGGTCACCCCTTCCTCCGACCGACGCGGGGCCCCCTGCCCCCACTTCACGGTCTGCGGCGGCTGCCAGTGGCTGCATCTCACGGAGAGCGCCCAGCAGCATTGGAAGGAGCGGATCCTGCGGGAGCATCTGCAGCGGGGCGCCCGAATCGCTGACGCGCCGGTCCGGCCGTTGCGCGTCCCCGTCCCTCCCCTGGGATACCAGTGGCGGGCCCGGTTTTCCGTGGCCCGCGTCAAGGATCGCTTCCACCTCGGGTATCGGCGGGCCACCTCGCGGCAGGTGGAGGACCTGGAGGCCTGCCCCCTCCTGGCACCCCCGCTGAACCAGGTGCTGGCCGGGCTGCGCGCGCTGGGGCCGGAGTTGCTCCAGGCCTTCCCGGGGCTGCGGGAAGTCCACCTCCAGGGCAGTGAAGCGACGGGGCAGCTCCTCTGTACCTTCCTCCTGCCGCCTGGCGGGCGGGTGCCGCCGCTGCGTCCCCTCTTCGAGAGCCTGGCCGCTGCCGCCCCGGGCCTCGTGGGGTTGAGCGTTCAGGAGGAGACGGCAGAGGGGCGGCGGCGGCGGGCGCGGCTCGGGGAGGAGGCGGTGACGGAGCAGATGGGGGAGGTGCGGCTGCGGGTGACGCCGGGGGCGTCGTTCCCGGTCTCGGGGGCGGCAGCGACAGCCCTCGTCGCCGAGGTGCTTGCCCTGGCGGGACCCACGGGGGCCGAGCGGGTCCTGGACCTGTCCTGCGGCGCGGGGACCATCGCGGTGCCGCTGGGCCAGCGGGCCGCCTCGATCGTGGGTGTGGAGGCGGAGGGGGCCGCCGTGGCCGACGCCCGGCACAACGTCCGGGCGAACGGCTGCCGTCAGGCCCGGATCTGGGAGGGGACGGCGGAGGCGTTCCTGGAGACGGCGGAGGCCCGGCAGGCCTGGGACCTGGTGGTCCTCGAGCCGCAGGAACCCGGTCTCTCCCGGCAGGCGCTGGAGGGGGCGGTGGCGCTGGCGCCGCCCCGCCTCCTCTACATCTCCAGCGACGTGAGCACCTTCGCGCGGGATGTCGGACGCCTCCGCGAACGGGGCTACACCCTGGAGGCGGTCCAGCCCCTGGACTCCTCCCCGCAGACCTACCATCTGCAGGTGGTGGCGCGCTTCGGGCAGGAGGGAGCGGGATGATCCGGTTCTCGGAGGCAGGCCTTCAGGCGTTCAAGGAGGAGCGCGAGCGCCTCGGCAAGCCAAACCTCGGCGTGCAGATCGCCTTCGCCTACGGCTGCGGCGGGGCGGGGTTCCGGGTCACCTTCACGGACGACCCGATGGACCACCATGAGGTCCAGGAGGACCGGGGGGTGCCGATCTGGCTGGACAGCCAGTGCGCCGCCGGCCTGGACGGGGCCGTGATTGACCATGACGGGACCGGGTTCCTGCTTCGCCACCCGGATGCCGCGATCGTTGAATTCTGCTGATTTCCGCCGGATAGCCGCCCTTCGCCGCCGGGAACTTTCCAGGGGCATGGTCCCGTCTAATGTAGGGAACGGCGCGGTGGCAGTCCCCGGGGCATTGCTTTAGCGCCGCGGGCGGCGGGGAGGGGACCGGGAGACATGGTGGGGATCCTGCGCGAAGGAGGTTCCGGATGTTGACGCGGAGGGCAGGCGCGCTGGCGATCGCGGTCGCCCTGTTGGCCACCGCGGCGGCGGTCGGGGCGCATCACGGCTGGAGCGGGTACGACAGCAGCCGGCCCCTGGATTTAACCGGGGTCATTCGCGAGGCCGGGTACGAGCACCCGCACGCGTACCTCAGGCTCGAGGCTCCCGAGAAGGCCTGGGTGGTTGTCCTTGCGCCCCCGTCCCGGATGGAGCGGCGGGGGGTCACACGGGAGATGCTGAAGGTCGGGACGGCGGCGCGGGTGGTCGGCTACCCGCACCGGACCGAGCCCGACGAGATGCGGGCGGAGCGGATCACAATCAACGGCAAGACCGTGGAACTCCGGTGATTCACGAGCCGGTTGGTCCGGCCTGGCTGGTCTGGCTGGAACGGACCGCCCTGGCCGAGGCGATGCGACAATGGCTCTGGCTCTATCCCATCGTCGAGATCGTGCACATCGCCGGCTTCGTCGTCCTCGTCGGCGCGGCCGTCATGTTCGACGTCCGGCTGCTCGGCCTCTCCCGGCGCCTGGCCGTCGCCGACATGGCCCGGCACCTCCTCCGCTGGGCCCGCGCGAGCGTCGCGCTGGTCGTCCCCTCGGGCCTGCTGATGTTCACGGCCCACGCGACCGAGCTGGCCGCGAGCCCGGTGTTCCGGCTGAAGCTCGCCCTGATTGCGGCCGCCGGGCTCAACGCGGCGGCCTTCCACCGGGGCGTCTTCCGGTCGGTCGAGGCCTGGAACCGGGATGTGGAGTCGCCGGCCGCGGCCAAGGCGGCCGCCGTCCTGTCGCTCCTCTTCTGGACCGGCGTTATCTCCTGTGGCCGGCTGCTGGCGTACTTCTGATCGAGCGAGGCCCGATCCCTGCCCGCCGGGAACGGGAGGCCGCGGTCGGGTGTTTATTCCTATGACGGAACAGGAGCGCCGGGGTGCGTTTGCGCACGTCTTCTCGCGCGATCCGCCTCTTTTGTTCCACCCGCTCTCTTCATTCGAGGAGGCTCCATGTATTCTCGCATCAACCATTCCCTGATCGCCCTGCTCCTCGGCCTCACCCTCCCCGCCCTGGGGGAGGCCGCTCCCCTCACCTTCAAGCTCCTCCCCACCTACTCCCGGGCGACCTTCAAGAGCGACGCCCCCCTGGAGACCATCGTGGGCACCACGGCGGGCCCGGCCGTGGAGGGACGCCTCACGGTGGACCCGGCGGATCCCACCACCGCCCGAGGAACCATCCGGGTGGATCTCAGCGCCCTGCGGAGCGGGGTGGAGAAGCGGGATGCGGACATGCGGGGGAAGGACTACCTGGACGTGGAGGGGGGGGAGCAGAACCGGTACGCCGTTTTCACCCTCACCAGGGTCACCCTCCCCGGACCCCTCGCCCCCGGGCAGGAGCGGGAGGGGACCGCCAAAGGGACCCTCACCATCAAGGGCCGGCCCGTTGAAACCGAGGCGGCCGTTCGGGCGACCTACCTCACCCTCACCCCCGCCCAGGTGGAGCAACAGAAGCGCTTCGGGTTCACGGCCGATAACCTGAAGGTCCGGGCGAAGTTCGGGACCACGTTCACGAACCACGGGATGCAAATCCCCCAGCTCCTCTTCCTGAAGGTGGCCAACGACCTCCAGCTCGAGGCTGACCTCACCTTCGTCCGAGAGTAGGGGAGGTGGGCGAGCATCTCCAGGTGGCCACGCTGCCGGATGCGGTGCTGGTGGACCGCGTCAGGGCCGGGGACGAGGAGGCCTTCGGCGGGCTCCTGCAGCGCTACCAGGGGAAGGTCTACCGTCTGGCCATGCATCTTACCCGCAACCCCCAGGACGCGGAGGAGGTCACCCAGGACGTCTTCCTCGCGGTCTACCGGAAACTCAGGGATTTCGAGGACCGGGCCTCCTTCAGGACCTGGCTGTACCGCATCGCGAGCAACGCGGCTCTCATGAAGCTCCGGCGCCGCCGGCCCGTCGTCCCCCTCGCCGGCGGGATGGAGGGGCCGGCCTTCCGGGAGGACGGCCAATTCGCCCAGGCGGTGGCGGACTGGTCGGCCTACCCGGAGGCCGAACTCCTCGCCGCCGAGCGCCGGTCGGTGCTGGAGCAGGCCATCGTGACCCTGTCCCCGGACGATCAGGCGGTCGTGGTCCTCCGGGACATCGAGGGACTGAGCAACCAGGAGGTGGCGGAGATCCTCGGCACCACCCTCCTGGCGGTCAAGTCCCGGCTGCACCGGGCCCGCCTCGCCCTGCGGGAGCGGCTCGCGGCCTACTTCGGGGCCGGGCGGGCAGGCGGTGGGGCCGCGACATTCGCCGGGTGAGGCGATGCGGCCGGGAACCTTTCGGGGGCGTGGCGCCATCTAAACGTGCACGAGACGGCTTCACAGGCGCGGTCGGCGGTCCCGGGACCCGTTCCGGGCCGTGGCGTTCTCCAGGTAGCCGTGAGCGATATCCCGCGGGACCTCCTCATCCGGTGTCAGGAAGGCGACCGGGACGCATTCGCACCCGTGTACGAGCGGTTCAAGAGGACGATGCACACGCTGGCGCTCCACCTGCTGGGGAACCGGGCCGACGCGGATGAGGCGACCCAGGAGATCTTCCTGACGGCCTGGCGCGCCCTCCCATCATTCCGGTTCGAGGCCCGTTTCGGCACCTGGCTGTACCGGCTGGCCGTGAACGTGTGCTTCGAGCGCCTGCGCCGGGAGGGGCGTCGGCGCGTCCTCGGGAACGGCAACGGGGCAGGCCCGGAGCGGGTGACGCTCACGACCCGCCCGGCGGCCGACGGGCCTGGGGCCGATGTGCGCGCGGCCCTGGCGAGGCTGGACCCGGCCTACCGCGCGTGCGTCATCCTGCGCGACGTGGAGGGGCTCTCCTACCAGGAGATCGCGGCGGCCCTCGCCGTGCCGGTGGGGACGGTGCGGTCCCGCATCGCGCGGGGCCGGGAGGCCTTGCGGGTGGCCCTGCGCGAGTGGGAGGGGAACGCGCCATGATGCACCTTTTGGCGTCCCGCCGCCTCTCGGCCTACCTGGACGGGGAACTGGCGCCGGGGGAGCGGCTGGCCGTCGAGCGCCACCTGGGCCGCTGTCCGCGCTGCGCGGCCCGCCTGCAGGACCTCGGGCGTCTCCGGGGAGCGCTCCGCTCGCTGCCGCGCTCGGTCCCTGCGGAGGACGGGTGGACTCGGCTGCGCGAGGAAATCGGCGGCGCAGCGCCGGAGCGCGCCCGGCTCCGCTGGCGGCCGGCCACCGCCCGCCGGTGGGCGCCGGTCGCGGCGACGGCCGCGCTCCTGGCCGCCCTGGGGGCCTCCCTTTACCTGACCTCCGCGCCCGGTCCGCCCCGCGAGTCTCTCGCGTCCCTCACGACGACGCATTTGATCGAGGAAGAGCCCCTCCCGCTCTCCCCCTCGATCGAGCTGGTCCTGGTCGCCCGCGGCAGCGGCGGGGCGGACCGGGGGGAGGAGCCATGACGATCCGCTCTCTCGCCGTGGGCCTGCTCGTCACCGCCGGCCTGGCGGCGGCCGCCCCCGCGGCCCGGGCCGGCGGGGACGGGGTCGGCCTGCGGTTCGACCGCGTCCTCGCCGAGCTCGACCTCACCGAGGCCCAGCACCAGCGGGTCCTGGCGCTCCGGGGCCGGTTCGCGGAGGAGACGGGCGCCCTCACGCGGGCGCTCTACCGCCAGGCCGGCGAGCTGGCGCGCCGCCTCGAGGAGCCGGCGGGGAGCCCGCAGGCCATCGAGGCCCTGGTGCAGGAGATCGGCCGGCTGAAGACGGACCTGCTGCGGGTGCGCGTCCGGGCGATCCGGGAGCTGCGGGACGCCCTGAGCCCGGAGCAGCAGGCGAGGCTCAAGGTGCTGTTCGAAGAGAGCCGGCGGGGCGCCGCCGCCCCGGCGCCTCAATAGGGCGGCGGCGCGGCGACCTCCGCTTCCATCGAGGAGGAAGGTGATGCGGATCGGGCGAGTCCCCGGGATCGTATGTGGTGTCCTGCTCCTCGTGACCGGCCCCGCCGCCACCCCCGCGCCGGCGCTCGGTCAGGAGGCGCCTCCCCTCACCCTGACGCTGCCGCCAGCTCCGGGCACGCCAGACCCCGAGCTGGCCCGGATCAGTCGGCCCCTGGTGCGCCTGGCGGATTCGCTCCGCCCGGCCCTGGTGCAGGTGCGGGGGCGGGGGCGTCCGGCGGGGCCGCCCGACGGCGGGGAGGCGCCGGACGGGCGGGGGCCGCGGCGCGGCATCGGCTCCGGCTTCCTCGTCTCACCCGAGGGGCACGTGATCACGAACCATCACGTGGTGCAGGGCGCCCGAGGCGTCGAGGTGCGCTTGCACGACGGGAGGCGGCTCGCGGCCCGGGTGCTCGGGTCGGACGCCCGCACGGACCTGGCCGTCCTCAAGGTGGACGGCGTCGCGGACCTCCCGGTGATGCGGCTGGGGGACTCCGACGCCCTGCAGGTCGGCGAGCTGGTGATGGCCCTCGGCAACCCCTTCGGCCTCGAGGAGAGCGTAACCCTCGGCATCGTCAGCCGGAAGCCGGCCCGGTCGAGCGCGGCGGGCCCGGGCTTCCAGTTCATCCAGACGGACGCCGCGGTGAACCCAGGCAACAGCGGTGGGCCCCTGGTGAATATGGCCGGCGAGGTGGTCGGCGTGAACTCCGCGGCCACCAGCCGCGGGAGCATCGGCTTCGCCATCCCGTCGCGGGTGGTGCAGGCGGTGGCGCCGGTCCTGGCGGCCCAGGGCAAGATGACCTGGGGATGGCTCGGCGTGACCATCAGCGACATCGAGGAGGAGCCCGCGGTCGCCGCCCCCGGCGCGCCCCTGGAGGGCGGCGCCCTCGTTCGCGAGGTGCGCCCCGACGAGCCCGCGGCCCGGGGCGGCGTCAAGCCCGGAGACGTGGTGGTCGAGGTGGACGGGAAGCCGGTGCGCGAACCCCGGGACCTCCAGCAGATTGTCGCAGGCCTCGCGCCCGGCCGAGCGATACCGCTGGCCGTGCTGCGGGACGGCCGGCGCGAGACCCTCACGGTCCAGATCGGCGAGGCCCCCAGCTCGATTCCCTGAGGCCGGGCGGCCTCCGCCGGCCCGCCCTCCAGGGCGGGGCCGATCCGGCAACCCCTGTCGGTGCCCGCCTCGGGGAGCCTCGATGTCCGGCTCCCCAAAAATCCTCTCGACAGGCTGCATTCCAGCGACTATATCCGGGGGCATGGCGGGATGCCTCCGGGCGGCGCCGTGCCGCGGGAGAGAGGACGATGATCACGGTGATCAAGTCCAAAGACCGGCACCACGCGGACATGGGGTGGCTGTCCACCTCCTGGCACTTCTCCTTCGATGATTACTACGATCCGGCCAACATGAACTGGGGCCCCCTGCGGGTCTTCAACGACGACGTGATTCAGCCCGGGCGGGGATTCGATCCCCATCCCCACCGGGACATGGAGATCGTCACCTAC
>DASYVA010000229.1 GCA_036000645.1 Candidatus Methylomirabilis sp. | reverse complement strand
CGATAGCTCAGAATATGCCGCGGGGTCGGGAAGGACTCGTGGAGGACCTGCAACTGCTCCACGTCCCGCCCTGCCCACCGGAGATAACTCTGATTGTCCATAGCTCCGGCGGCGACAATCCCTTTGAGCACCCAGACCATGGTGGTTTCATCAGCGTAACTGAACCTGTAGCCCACTTCACCGGAGCCGACGCGTTCGGAAAACCCCTTCTGCGGGATCAGGTGGAGTCCCCGCTGCAACAGCATCACCTTGGGGAGGAAGTACCCGCTCGTCGAGTACGGCTCTTCGAAGGAGATGATTTTGCCTCGGAGATCTTCCAGGCGGGCAATGCCGCTGTCCTTCCGCGTGAAGATCACCGTGCGATATTCCGCGACGCCTTTTTTCCAACGGCGGAGCAAGAACTTGCTCCCGGAAAGGTGGCCCACCGCCATCGCCGGGAAGGGACTATCAATATAGAGGTCGACTCTCCCTTCGCGGAGAAAGCTCGCCATCTCGGGGATAGACCTTGCGACGATCACCTTCCCCTGGTCGATCCCCTCGACGAGGAGCTGCTTCGCAAGGTAGGTGACAAAGGGGGCTAGCTTTTTGACTTCCGCCCCGGGCTCGGCGCTGACTGAGCCTAGCGTAATCGCTTTCCCTCGCGCAAGCTGAGGGGAGAGGAGGACCGCTGCGGAACCGAACGCGATGGCGCAGAGCCTCAGTGCCCATCTTGGCATTCCCGACCCCCTTGTGCTTGCGAATCCCCGGGAAACCCTAACCGCGAGATAGATGACGAAGGGCACGCCGTGCAAGGGGCACGCCACTGTTGTGTCGCATTCCATTCCGTGCCGATGAAGCTTAAAGAAAGCAGTATTTTCAATGGGTTATGTACTAGAAGCTACCTTGGAGGATGAGAACGCAAAAGGGGGGCCGATCCGATGGATGGCAGGCTGTTAGTCGGAGCCGGAGAAGGCTCCAGGCAGGTCAAAAAAGCCGCCTAGCGCTCCCCTTCCGGTGGCTCGCCCAGGAGCAGGGCGCCGGCCCGCTCGATGTCAGCCGCCGCCCCGATGCAAACCAGGGTGTCCCCGGGCGCGAGGGACGCCCCGGGGTCCGGGCTGCTCCGGACGTGCCCCTCCCGGATGACGGCGATGACCGTGACCCCGGTCCGTGTCCTGAGGTCCAGCTCGCGGAGGGTCCGGCCCACCGCCGGGGCCTCGGCCCGGAGGCGGAAAGACTCCACCCCCACCCCGCCCAGCGTCCCGGCCAGGCTCCCCAGGGTCTGGGTCGGGACGGCCACGTCCCGGAGCATCTCGTACCGCTCCCGCCGGATCTGGTTGATCTGCTCCCCGATCACGTTGCGGGGGACCTGGTAGCGCCGCAGGACCCGGGCGAAGATCTCGATGGAGGTTTCGAACTCCTCCGAGATGACCTCGTCCGCCCCCAGCCGGTACAGCTCGTCCACCTGGACGGCGTAGCGGGTCCGGGCCACGATGTAGAGCTTCGGGTTCGCCTCGCGGGCGAGCCGGACGGCCCGCTGGACCGAGGTCGGGTCGGAGATGGCCACCGTCAGCAGGCGCGCCCGGGAGACCCCCAGGTGCTCCAGGACCTCGACCGAGGTCACGTCTCCGAAGTAGATCGGCTCCCCCTGCCTCCGCATCCGCCGGACCGTCTCCCCATTCATCTCCAGAATGGCATAAAGGATGCCCGCCTGCTTGAGGACCCGCGCCAGGTGGCGGCCGTTCAGGCCGAACCCCACGATGATGACGTGGTCCTTGAGCGCCAGGCGCTCCGGGGCGAGCGCGGTGAAGCGGCGCCCCGGGAACCAGCGCTCCAGGCGCTCCACCCGTCGCAGCCGCTCGGCCAGGCGCGGCCCGGCCTGGATCAGAAAGGGGGTGAGGAGGAGGGTCAGGACCGAGGCGGAGAGGAACGTCTGACTTCCCCACTCGGTCAGGAGCCCGAGCCCCTTCCCCACCTTGGAGAGGACGAAGGAGAACTCCCCGACCTGGGCCAGGGCGAGCCCTCCCAGGATGGCGGTCCGGGCCGGGTACCCGAGGAGGAGGACGCTGCCACCCCCCAGGAGCGCCTTCCCCACCAGGACAGCCGCCGCGAGCCCCAGGACCGTGAAGGGGTGGCCCAGGACGAAGCGGAGGTCCATCAACATGCCGATGGAGATGAAGAAGAGGCTGTTGAAGGCGTCCCGGAACGGGAGGATCTCGGTCAGGGCCTGGGTGCTGAACTCCGACTCGGAGACGACCAGGCCCGCCAGGAAGGCCCCGAGGGCGAGGGAGAGGCCGGCCTGCGCGGTGGCGTAGGCCGTCCCCAGGCAGATGACGATGACGCTGATCACGAACAGCTCCCGGCTCCGGGTCCGGACGATCTCGTAGAGGAGGCGGGGGACGACGAAGCGGGCGCCCAGAAGAACCACGCCCACGACCCCGGCGGCCTTGGCAAGGGTCCCCAGGATGGCGGCGGTCGAGGCGGCACCCGTCCCCAGGAGGGGGGCCAGGAGCATCATCGGGACGACGCACAGGTCCTGGAAGATGAGGATGCCGAGGACGCACCGGCCGTGGGGAGAATCAATCTCGGCCCGGTCCACCAGGGTCTTCAGGACGACGGCGGTGCTGCTCAGGGCCAGCAGGAAGCCGAAGAAGGTCGCGGGCTTCCAATCCGCCCCCGCCAGGGCCCCCACCGCCGCCGTGGCCGCGATGGTGGCCAGGACCTGAGCCGTCCCACCCCCCCAGACCGCCCGGCGGATCTGGTTGAGCTTCGTGAGGGAGAACTCGAGGCCGATCGTGAAGAGGAGGAGGACGACGCCGATTTCCGCCAGGACCTCGACCGAGTGGACGTCGGCGACCAGGCTCAGGCCGTAGGGTCCCATGAGGATGCCGGAGGCGAGGAAGCCGACGATGGTGGGGAGGCGGAAGCGGGTGAAGACGGTGACGACCAGAACCGAGAGCATCAGCACGACGATCAGGTCCTGGAGGAAGCGGAACTCCGGCATCGGCAGCCTCCCGCTGGCAGTCCGGGGCTCCCGATCTGCAAGATCAGGGCCGGGCGCCGCGGCGATTTCCGTTGACCGGCGGGGCGGGGCCGGCTATGGAGGGGACGTGGCGGCGCGGGTACCCGGAGGCCGCGATGATCCCCTACATTGACAGCCACTGCCACAGCCACGTCCTCCCCCACGACGCCTGGGAGGACCTGAGCATGACCGGGATGGTGGCCTGCGTCATCTCGGCCGGCAACCCGGCGGTGTACCGGGAGGTCCTGACCGAGCCCCCCGGCCCGGCCGAGATCCGGCGCTGCTGGGACCACCCCATCCACTTCGCGCGCCTGAGCGAGCGGCGGCACTTCGTTCGGGTCTTCGTGGCAGTGGGGGTGCCGTCGGTGACGGCCGTACGGGAGTGGGCACGGCTGGTGGAGGTGCTCCCGGAGGTGGCGAAGGACCCGGCCGTGGTGGCGATCGGCGAGATCGGGCTGGACCCGGTGCAGCACTTCGGCCTGACCTGGCCGATGGCCGACCAGGAGGCCTGCTTCGCCGCCCAGGTGGAACTGGCCAAGGCGCTCGACCTCCCCCTGATCCTCCACACCTCCTCCCCGCGCCGCCCCGGGGAGCAGATCCCGAAGCGCGGGCCGGACCTCCCGCCGGTGGAGCGGCACCGCCTCCACTACCTGGAGCGGGATATGGCCATTATCAATACGATTGGGTTGGACCATGCCCGGCTCATCGTGGACCACGTGGACGACAGTATCATCGAGTACGTCCACAAGGAGACCGGGGCGTGGGCCGGGATCAGCACGGGGTCCCTCCAGCGCCCCATCGCCCCGACTGCCGTTGCTGACATGGTAACCCGCTACGGGCCGGACCGGATCCTCCTCAACTCGGATCACGTAGGCTACCGGGGGATTGACCTGTTCGCGGTCCCGAAGGCTCTCCGCGAGCTGCGCCGCCGCGGCCTCTCCGATCTGGATCTCCGGCGGGTCGCCTTCGCCAACGCCAACCACGCCCTCCGCCTCGGGCTTCCCGATCCCTCCTAGTCCTTCACCCGTCAGGCTCCCACCAGGTAGCGCCGGAGCTGGTGAGCCGGCGTATAGTAGCGCCGCACCAGCAGCTCGAGGAAGAGCACGCAGGTGAAGGCCACCGCCGCCGTAAGCATCAGCATCACGACGATCTGATACTTGACGGCCACCAGGGGCGAGGAGCCGGCCAGGATCTGCCCGGTCATCATCCCCGGCAGCTGTACGATCCCGACCACCATCATGGCATTCAGGCTCGGGATCAGGGCCGCCCGCAGCGCCTCCTGACGGAGGGCGGCCAGCGCCTCCGGCGCCGGGAACCCCAGGGCGAGCAGGGTCTCCACCTCCGGCACCCGGTTTTTCAGCTCGGCCTGGAAGCGCTCCCCCGCCAATGCTGCCCCGTTCATCGCGTTCCCCACGATCATGCCGGCAATCGGGATCAAATACTGCGGGTCGAACCAGGGCCGGACGCCGATGACCACCTCGCTCACGAAGGCGAGGGTGAGCCCCGACCCTGCCGTCAGGGCGATCGCGGCAAAGGCCGTGATACCGGCCACCCGCCGCTTCAGGCGGGAGACCGCCGTGTGGGTCGCCACAAGGACCATCACGGCCACCGCGCCCAGGACCGGCGCCCAGTGCTCCAGGGCGAAGATCGCCTGGAGCACGTAGCCGACCAGGAACAGTTGGAGGAAGGTCCGGACCGTCCCCACCAGGAGGGAGCGCTCCAGGCCCAGGCGCTCCCGGAAGGACAGGACGAGGACCGCGGCGATGAGGAGCAGGGCGGCGGCGAGCCGCCAGGGGCCGATGTCCAGGACCTCGGTCACGGCACCCTCCCGGCGACAAAGTCGCGGACCAGGGGGTGGGTGGGGTGCTCCAGGGACGCGCAGGTCTCGGCGTCCACGAGGACCTCGCCTCCGGCCAAGAAGAGGAGGCGGCCGGAGAGGCTTCGGATGACGTTGAGGTCGTGGCTCACCACGACCAGCGTGAGTCCCTTCTGCTGGTTCAGCGTGGTCACCGTCTCGATCAGGTGGCCGGCCGCCTGGGGGTCCAGGGCCGAGGTGGGCTCGTCGAGGAGGAGGATTTCGGGGCGCATCAGGAGCGCCCGCGCGATCGCTACCCGCTGTTTCTCCCCCCCGGACAGCTCGCCCGCAGGACGGTCCAGGAAGGACCCGTCCAGGGCGACGTCCTCCAGGGCTGCCCGCAGGTCGGCCTCGGTGAGCGTGGCCCGCCGCTCCGGCGGATGGCGCAGCAGGTTGTCCCGCACGGTCCCGTCAAACATGACCGGGGTCTGGAGGGTGAGGGCGATGCGCCGCCGCACCTCGAGAGGGTCATACGTCCGCAGATCCTTCCCGTGGAAGAGGACCGTCCCCTGATCGGGATCGTCGAACCGGTTGAGCAGGCGCAGGAGGGTGGACTTGCCGCCGCCCGAGGGGCCGACGACGTTCAGGCGCTCCCCGGCCTCGAGAGCAAAAGAGACGCCCCGCAACACCTCGCGCGGGGCGGCCCCGTCGGCCCCGTGGGTGAGGAGCGTGACGCCCCGACACTCGAGGATCACCATGGGGAGCCGGCCTCGCGCCGCGGCGATTTTCTGTTGACGCGGCGGCAGCAAGAGGAGTAGAGAGAAACCCCGGAGGTGGGAGGATGTACCGGCTCCCGGACGAGGAGATCCAGAAGCACCTGGCTCACTTGCCCGGCTGGCGCTTCGACGGGCAGGCGCTCATCCGGGAGTACCGGTTCCCGGATTTCCGGAGCGCCCTGGCCTTTGTGAACAGCATCGCCGACCTGGCGGAGATCACCGGCCAGCACCCGGAGATCCGGATCGCGGGCTCCCGGGTGACCCTCGCCTGCGCGGACCGCATCACGAAGCAAGTCCTGCTGCCGGATATCCAGTTCGCCCGCCAGATCCAGAACTTCGCCGACACCCAGGAAGCCCTGGCCGGCTAGCCCCCGGCGTTCAGGCGCAGCACCTCGAGGATGACCCCGGCGGCGGCCGCCACGTCCGCCAGGACGCAGTGCTCCTCCGGCGTGTGGACTGCCCGCTGGCCGCAGCCGATGGCGACAGCCTGGATCCCTCGGGCGTTGAAGGCATTGGCATCGAGGCCGCCGCCGGTCCGGTGCGTCCGGACCTCGACGCCGACCCGCCGGCCCGCCTCCCGCAGGAGCCCGACCAGGCGCGCGTCGGCCGCCACCGCCATCCGGGAGTACTGGCGGGTGACCTCCGCCTCCACCCGGGCGGGATGGCGCGTCCCGTCCACCGTGACCGCGTGCCGCGCCGCCGCCGCCTCGAAGCAGCCCCGCATGTGAGCGACCTGGGCGTCGAGCTTCGCCTCGTTGTGGCTCCGGGCCTCGGCCCGGATCCGGACCAGCCCCGGGACCACGTTGACGGCGCTTCCGCCCTCGATGGTCCCGACGTTGGCCGTCGTCTCCTCGTCCAGCCGCCCGAGCCGCAGGGCAGCGATGGCCTCGGCGGCCACGCGGATGGCGCTCACGCCCTGCTCCGGCCGCACGCCGGCGTGGGCCTCCCGCCCGTGCACCCGGATCTCGAGACGGTCCGCGGACGGGGCGGCAGTGACCACCTTCCCCGGTTGCTCCCCATCCAGGACGAGCGCCTCTTTCGCCCGGAGCCCCTCGAGATCCAGGTGCGTCGCCCCCAGCAGCCCCACCTCCTCGCAGATGGTGAAGACGACCTCCAGGTCCCCGCGGGGCACCCGAGCCTCCACCGCCGCCCGCAGGCCCTCCATAATCGCGGCGCACCCGGCCTTGTCATCCGCGCCCAGGATCCCGCGGCCGTCGCTTCGGAGCAGCCCGTCCTCCCGCACCACCGC
>DASYVA010000228.1 GCA_036000645.1 Candidatus Methylomirabilis sp. | reverse complement strand
GTCGCCTTCGAGGTGGCCCGGGCGCTCCGGGAGAAGTGCGGGGGGGACAGCCTCCCCGAGATGCGGCGCAACTTCGACGGGTACCTGAAGCAGGTCCGGGAGCTGTGAGCGGCCGGCACATCGTGTTGGCCGGCATGATGGGCAGCGGGAAAACGGCGGTGGGGGAACGCCTGGCCCGATCCCTGGGGCTCCCCTTCTACGATGCCGATGCCCTCTTGGAGGCGGAAGCCGGCCAGCGCATTGCGGACCTCTTCGCGGGCGAGGGGGAAGCGCGCTTCCGGTCGCTCGAGCGGCAACTCATCGCCCGGCTGCTCGCCCGGCCCCCCGGGGTGATCGCCACGGGGGGCGGGGCCTTTGTGGATCCGGAGAATCGAAGCCGGCTGAAGGCGGCCGGGACGGTAGTCTCTCTCCTGGCCCCCCCGGAGGTTCTCTTGGCCCGGGTCCTCCCCGCTGCCGACCGCCCCCTCCTGAAGGGGCCGGATCCTCTCGGCCGCCTCCGAGCCCTCCTCGCGGTCCGACTTCCCGCCTACGCCGAGGCCCACCACCTCCTGGACACTTCTGACCGGACGCCCGACGAAGTCGCGGATCTCCTCCGCCGCCTCCTCCAATCCCGGGAGCCCGCCGCCCGGCAGACGGTTCACGTCGGGCTGGGGGAGCGCGCCTATGATGTTCTCATCGGGAGCCGCGTCCTAGAGGAGGCGGGGGAGAAGTGCCGGGCTCTCGGCGTGACGGGGCGGGTGGCCATCGTGGCGGACGAGAGCGTTGCCCCCCTCTACGCGGTCGCTGTGGAGGAGGCTCTCCGGGGAGCCGGCTATGAGCCGGCGCGGATCGAAGTGCCGGCCGGGGAGGCCTCCAAGAGCCTCGAGCGGGCAGCCTCCCTGTACGAGGCACTGCTGGACGCGGGCTTGGACCGCCACGGCGCGGTCCTCGCCCTGGGGGGCGGGGTCATCGGGGACCTCGCGGGCTTCGTGGCGGCCACCTTCCTCCGGGGAATCGCCTATTTCCAGATCCCCACCACCCTCTTGGCCCAGGTGGACAGCAGCGTCGGGGGGAAGGTGGGGATCAACCTTCCCCGGGGCAAGAACCTGGTGGGGGCATTCCACCAACCGCGGGCGGTCCTCTCAGACGTGGCCTGCCTCCGGAGCCTTCCGCTCCGCCAGCTTCGGGCCGGGCTCGCCGAGGTGGTCAAGTACGGGGTGGTGGCCGACGCGGCTCTCTTCACCTGGCTCGAGGACCAGGTGGAGCCGCTCCTGGCCGCCGAGGAACGGGCCCTCGTGGAGGCGGTGGCCGCGTCGTGTCGGATCAAGGCGCGCATGGTCGAAGTGGATGAGCGTGATACCGGTCCGCGGGCGGTCCTCAACTTCGGCCACACGGTCGGGCACGCCATCGAGGCGGCCACCGGATATGGCCGATATCTGCACGGAGAGGCGGTGGCGTTGGGGATGCTCTTCGCCGCGGAGCTCTCCGTTCGTCTGGGTCTGTGCGCACGCTCGGTTCGGGACCGTCTCGCCGATCTTCTCGGGCGTCTCGGGCTCCCAGGGCGAGCAAGTCTTCGCCTTAAAGACATTGAGAATTCAATGCATTACGATAAAAAGATAAAGGATAGCGTGAACTATTTCGTCTTGACAAAGGATATCGGCTCTGTTACGGTGGCCCCGGTTTCCGACCGAGAGGCCCTCCGGGAGACCCTCGCGACCCTCGTGAGCCCCCCCGCGGGTGAGCCACATGCCTGACCCCCGAGAACTGGCGGCAGAGATCGCCAAGTACGAGGCCCGGTTGGCGAGCGAGCCGCGCTCCCGCGTCTTTGCCCAGCTCGCGGATGCCTACCGGAAGGGTGGCCGGCTCGACGAGGCGATCCGGACCTGCCGCGGCGGGCTCAAGGACCATCCGACCTATGCTAGCGCCCGAATGGTCCTCGGCCGAGCGCTGATCGACAAGGGCCAGCTCCAAGAGGCGGAGAAAGAGTTCGCGATCGTCCTGGAGCTCAGTCCCAGCAATGTCCTGGCCCACCGGCTGTTGGGGGACCTGGCCGCCGGCCAGGGGAGGCGGGACGAGGCCCGGCAGCGGTACGAGGCGGTCCTGCAGCTGACGCCTCTGGATCGGGACGTTCAGGACGCCCTGGCCCGCCTGACCCAGGAGGAGAAAGCGCCACCGCCCGCGGCCCCACTCGTGGGCGTCGCGCCTGCGGAGCCGGCGGGGGAGCACGCGAAACAGGCCTGGGCATTGCCGGGGGAGCCCCCCACGGAGCCGGCGGCAGCTCCCGCCGCGCTGGGCCTGGCAACCGAGACGCTTGCGGACCTCTACGCTCAGCAGGGCTTCGGCGAGCGGGCGGTGGAAATCTACCGGGAGCTGCTCCGGCAGGACCCCGCGCGGGCGGATCTGCGCGAGAAGCTGGAAGGCCTCCAGGTGGCTGCGCCGGCTCCAGCGGCAGCCGAGGTCCCTGCCAACGCGACGGGAGACGGGGTGGCGCTCCTCGAGCGATGGCGGGAGGCGGCTCGCCGGCGGAAGGGGGCGTTGCGCGGGGGGGCGGCGTGAGCCTCCGCGAGAGTCTGGGCGAGCTGTTCCGCGGGGTACGGGCCGGCGAGGGCCTGCTCGTGATGGACCGGGACGGCCTCCCCGTGGAAGCCCTCCGGGGGGGAGACGGGCCCTCCCCCGAGGCCATCGGCGCGGAGTGCGTTCCCCTCCTGCGTGAGGCGGAGGCCTTGGCGCAGGGCCTCGACCTCGGGGCGTGGATTCACCTCGGCCTCCTGACGGCTCATCGGAATATCCATTTCGTCCCGTTGGGGGAGGACTGTACGCTGGCCCTCCTGACCCGGGCGGCGGGCAATGCGGCGAGCGGCCGGCGGGCCGTCCAGGAGGGGGCTCCGGCCCTCCGGTCCCTCCTCTGATCAACTCCGGGCACCTGTCCCGGCCTCTCCTCGAAGGGACCCCATGCGGATCCTGGTTCTCCACGGGCCCAACCTGAATCTCCTGGGTACCCGGGAGCCTGAGGTGTACGGTCGGGTTACGTTGGCCGAGATCGAGACCGAGCTCCGCCGCGCCGCGGCCGCGGCCGGCGCGGAGGTGCGGTTCAGCCAGTCCAATCACGAGGGCAACCTCATCGACGCCCTGCAAGAGGCACCGGCCTGGGCCGATGCGGTCGTCTTCAACCCCGGCGCCTATACCCACACGAGTGTGGCCCTGCGCGATGCGATTGCCGCCGTGGCGATCCCCACCGTGGAGGTCCACCTCTCCAACATCCACGCCCGGGAGCCCTTCCGCCGCCACTCCCTCACCGGGGAGGTGGCAGCTGGGGTGGTCTCGGGGTTCGGACTCCACAGCTACCTGCTCGGCCTCGAGGCGGCGGTCGCCCTGGCGCGCCAGCGGCAGGCGGCCCGCTGAGACGGCCACGACCCGCAAGACGGAGCGTCCCGCGTGATCTCGTCTAATGATCTGCGGCCCGGCATGAAGATCGAGCTGGATGGGGTCCCCTACGTGGTGACGGAGTACCAGCACCACAAGCCTGGGAAGGGGGGAGCCATCATCCGGACCAAGGTCAAGAACCTCCGCACCGGAGCCCAGGTTGACCGGAACTTCCGGTCCGGAGAGAAGGTCCCCCTCGCCCGGATCGAC
This sequence comes from Candidatus Methylomirabilis sp., assembly GCA_036000645.1. Lineage (NCBI taxonomy): Bacteria > Methylomirabilota (SeqCode) > Methylomirabilia (SeqCode) > Methylomirabilales (SeqCode) > Methylomirabilaceae (SeqCode) > Methylomirabilis (SeqCode) > Methylomirabilis sp. (SeqCode). The sequence continues at coordinate 873 of DASYVA010000228.1, read as the reverse complement.
GAGAAGAAGGTCCAGTTCCTGTACCGTCAGGGGCCGGAGTTCCATTTCATGGACATGGACAACTACGAGCAGTTCTTCCTGAAGGAGGACGCCCTGGGGACGGCCAGCCGCTACCTGAAGGAGGGGCTGGAGGTGACTCTCCTCTTCCACCAGGGGGAGGCGATCGGGGTGGACCTTCCGACCTTCGTGGTGCTCCAGGTCGTGGCCACGGACCCGGGCGTCCGAGGGGACACCGCGTCGGGGGGGTCGAAGCCGGCGACCCTGGAGAGCGGCGCCGTAGTACAGGTGCCCCTCTTCATCGAGGTGGGGACCATGATCCGGGTTGACACGCGCACGGGCAGTTACATCGAGCGGGCATGACGCGCCCCCCGGGGAAGGGCTGGTCCATGGACCTGAAGGAGCTCAGGGCCCTCCTGAAGCTGGTGGAGGACTCGGACATCGAGGAGCTGGAAGTCGAGCGGCAGGGCCAGCGCGTTCGGATCCGCCGGCGCGGCGGGAACGCCATTCCGGTCGTGGCTCCCCCGGCCCCCATCCCCCCCCCGCCGGCCCCGGCCCTCCACGCCGCCCCCGCGGGAACCCCCGTCCCTCCCCCTGCCCGGGCCGAGAACCTGTTGACCATCGAGTCCCCGATGGTGGGAACCTTCTACCGGTCCCCCGCCCCGGGCGCCGATCCCTACGTGAAGGAGGGACAGGTGGTGGAGAAGGGGTCGGTGCTGTGCATCATCGAGGCGATGAAGCTGATGAACGAGATCGAGGCGGAGGTGAAGGGGCGCATCGTCTCGGTCCTGGTGGAGAACGCCCAGCCGGTGGAGTACGCCCAGCCCCTGTTCCTGGTGGAACCTCTCTAGTGCCGGGCCAACTGACGTCGCCTCA
>DASYVA010000227.1 GCA_036000645.1 Candidatus Methylomirabilis sp. | reverse complement strand
GGGCCGGCCGTTTCCCCCGGGCATCACGGCGATGGAGATTCTCATCGCGGTGGTCCTGCTCCTCATTCTGGCGGGGATCGCCACCCCGTTCATCCTGCGGACCCTCGAGGCGTACCGGGTCCGGACGGCCGCCTGGGAGTTGGCGGGGAACCTCCGGCTCGCCCGGCAGCGGGCGGTGACGGCGCAGCAGCGCACCCGGCTGCTGGCGACCCCCTTGGGGGCCCCCCTGGACCCGAACACCTACATCCTGCAGCGGGAGGAGGGAGGGGTCCTCGCCGGCGACTGGCGCGAAGACGGTCCCCGGTTGCGGCTCCCACCCGGCGTGACGCTCGCGCCGGCGAGTGCGGCCGCCGTCACCTTCACGGTGAAGGGAGCCGCCGACCCCGGGACCATCGTCCTGGCGAACGCCAGCGGGGAGTACCGCGTGGTGGTGAACGTGGTGGGCCGAGTCACCGTCTGCCGGGGGACCTGCTGATGCGAAGCGGCAGCGCGCGCGGCGTGACCCTGCTCGAGCTCCTGATCGCCATCGTCATCCTCACGGTGGCCATCCTGGCCATCGCCGGGATGTTCCCCAGCGCCTACACCAATGTCACCAAGGGGGGGCAACTCACGGCCGCCACGGCGCTCTCCCGGCAGATGGCGGAGATGATCCGGGCCGAGTCGACCTTCGACGCGGTCGTCCGGTACGAGGGTCTGGACACGGCAGTGCCCGGGACCGCGGAGTGGGCGGCGCTCAATACTCCCGAGCACAGCGGCCCCTCCTCATCCCGGCGGCTGGACCGGTGGCGGCAGAACGTCCTGGCCCTCCCGAACGGTCGCGGGCGCGTGGCCGTGACCGTTGTACCGGCCGGGGCGGGCCCGAACGGGACCCCCTACGGGCGAATCGCCAGCGTGACGGTTACGGTGGAGTACCGGGAGGGAGCGGTGGGCGGCCAGCAGGCAGTCCTGACGACCTATGTTGCCGAGTAGGCCCCGCCCCCCGCGGGGCTTCACGCTGCTCGAGACCCTGCTGGCGACCGCGATCGTGGCGGTGGTCCTGGGGGCGATCTACACCATGTACCTGGCCAACCAGGAGACCTTCCTCAAGGGGGAGGCCCGCAGCGACCTGCAGCAGAGCGCCCGGATCGCGATGGACGAGATGCTGCGGACTCTGCGCGATCTGGGCTACGATCCCCGGGTGACGGGGCGCTTCGGGTTTCGGGACGCCGCGAACCCGGGAACGGGGGGGTCATGCCCCGGGGGCTCCGTGGGGTGCGCCACCGAGGCCGAGATCCGCTTCACGCTGGATGACGACGGCGACGGTCTCCTGGATGACGCGGGGACGGAGCGGCTCGGCTTTCGGCTCCGGGACGGGGTGCTGCAGAAGATCAAGCCGGGGGCCGTCCTGAATCCGCAGCCCCTGGCGACGGGAATCACCATCCTCCGGTTCACCTTCCTGGACGCCGCCGGCCAGAGGATCCCGGATCCGCCCGGCGCCACCTACACCCTCACCCCGGCCCAGCGAGACGCCGTCCGCCGTGTCCGGATCGAGCTCACCGCGAGCCGGGACGTGCAGGGGAAGACGCAGGCATTTTCCCTCACCTCCGAGGCCCTGCTCCGCAACCCGCTGCCATGACGTCCCCTCCCCCTCCCCGCCCCGCGCGCGGCCGCCCGGTCGGTCGGGCGGGGGTCGCCCTGGTCGTCGCCCTCCTGGTCATGGGGCTCCTGCTCCTCCTGGGGGTCGCCTTTCTCAGCCTCTCCGCCACCGAGGTCCAGATCGCCACGAACGAGCGGCAGGCGGACCAGGCGTTCTTCGTGGCGGAGGCGGGACTCACCCAGGCCATCCGGGATCTCCTCTACGACCTCAACCTCAAGCAGACGGGCGGCGCCACCCCCTCCTGGATCTACAACGCCGATCCCTCGCAGGCCGCAAGCCGAACCTTGAACGGCCCCCCGCGCCTCACGTGGGACGAACGCACGGGCCGCTTCGTCGCGCAGCCGGCCATTGCGCTGGACCTGACGCAGGGGGGAGCGGCCGCACCGGCCCCGCCCCGGTACCTGGATCCCACGCGGACCCGGGACGGCAAGCTGGACTGGTTCACCCAGCCGTGGGTCAGGGTCCCGTACACGGGGACCGCCATCGGGAGCCCGGGCCAGGGGCCCATCGGCTTCTACACCGTGGACCTGCTGAACGAGGCCGGGCTTCCCACCCGGATCTATCTCCGGGCCACGGGGCGGACGGCGGCCGGAGGGGCGCGGCTCGCCCTGCGGGCGGAGCTCCAGGCGGCCAACCTCAGCCCCTGGAACACCGCCGCCTACAGCGGCGGGCCTCTCAACGGCGGGAGTCCGGTGAGCGGGAGCTTCACCATCCGGGGATCGGCATACTTCCGGGGACGGGCGGATCTCGGGGACGGGACGCACGCGTACAATAACTATAGCGACGGCACGGGGGGAGCCGCCCCCGACCCCCTCATCGTGGCGAAGCTCCCTCCCCTGGCCGATGGGAGCCTCCAGGGGGTGGTCCGGGTCCAGGGGGATCTCTCCCTCTCGGGGGCCTCTTCCATCGGCCTCCCGGAAAACGCCGCCGACAGCGCGAAGCAGACGATGCAGGGGCTGTACGTCGGCGGAGGAACCACGGCCCCGGCGGGGGCGATTCACGCCGACCGGGTGGGGACCAGGGTCCCCGACGTACCCCCGCCGAGCCTCCTCGACTACCACACCCGCCTGGACGCCCGGGAGGGGACCACCCGGGTGCGGGACGCGGCGGGTGCGACCGAGGGCGAGCGGGCCATGGTCCTCTACCGCGAGGATGCGGGGCAGGCTGTCCTGAACGATGCGACTGCGGGGACCCTCGGAATCGACAAGGAGGGAGGCTGCTTCCGGATCAGCCGTTCGACCCCTTCCTTCAGCCTGGGGGATCCGGGCAACAGGCTGATCTACGATCGGACCGCCGGGCAGCTCACCTTCGAGGGGGGCGGGCCGCGTGGTGAGGGGGTCCTGGCGTTCGTGGACGGTTGCCTCAGGATGAGGCTGGGCGGGGCCCTGCAGTACAGCAACCGGGGGACCCTCGTCATCAATGGAGACCTCCGACTGGAGGGGGAGGAAGGCGGGGGCGCCCTCTACGCCTCCGGCAGCTACCCGAATCCCCACTCCCTGGGGCTGATCACCCGGACCGACATCACCTTCGACGGGAGCCCCGGCTCCCAGCTGCTGGGGGCTTTCTTCGCTGGCGGCCAGATCCGCGTCCGCAGACAGGTGAAGATCGGGGGAGCGGTGGTTGCCGTCGGCGACCTCCGGCTGGACCAGGTGCCGGACCTGTACCAGGTCCCTGCTCTCGTGGCGAACGTGCCGCCGGGGATGCCGGGGAGCAGCGCCCGCTGGGTCCTGACCGGCTTCAGCTGGCGGGAGATGCGCGAGCAGTAAGAGCCCCCGCGGGGACTGGGACTCCGGCACCGTTACGGAATGTAACTTCATCCCAGAATGACCGCTGCAGCCCCGAGACCGGGACGGGGGCGGGGCGCAGACCTCCCGTCCCATCAACCCTTCTCCCCGTGAAGGCTTCCCGGGTCCCCAGCCCTCCCCCCTTGGCACCCGCCTTGCACCTCCAGGCCCCGCAGATTCAAGCCTCGTTAAACCGGGCAGTTTTTGGGCGGTTTGGGCCTTCCCGAAGCCAGCCCAAGGGGACGGGCAGTGGGGCAGCGAAAGCCAACCGGGTACACCGTCATCGAGCTCGCGATCACAGTCGCGGTCGCTCTCGTCTTGATCGCCGTGGCCCTTCCCCTCATCGGCACCACGATGGAGAACCACCGCCTGAATGGGGCCGTGCGGCGCCTGATGTCGGACACGCGGGATGCGAGATCTAGAGCAGTCTCCTTTCGATGGCAGTACCGCATCTTCGGCTACGGGGACACGAGTGGCACCCGACCAAACCAGTACCGGATCGAGGGGCGGACCGGCACCACCGCCTTTCCCGCCCCCTCGACGGACGGGCCCTTCAAGACCGCCACCCAGGAGGCTGGACTCTGGGTCAACCTCCCGGGCGACTATGCGGCGATCCGGGTCAACCCGGGAGGGGCGGCCACCTTCGAAGTCATCTTTGACGAGGCCGGAAGCGTCACGTCGGCGCTGAGCGCGATCACCATCCAGCGGGGAACGGGCGAGTCCCGCACCCTGCAGCCGTACCGACCGGGGTATGTGAAATGCACCAACTGCTGAGCGGCCGCCGCGACCACGGCGGCTTCACCCTCATCGAGGTCCTGGTGGCGGCGGCGTTGCTCGCCGTGGGCATCCTCTTCGTCAGTAGCATGTTTCCCGTGGGCTACTCCAACGTGGACGCCGGCGGGGAGCAGACGGAGGCGGCCATCCTGGCCCAGGACATGCTCGAGAAGATCAAGAACGCCCGGTGGGACGACGTGGACAATTTCGGGAGCTGCGGGGCGGGCGGGTGCTCGACAACGGCCGCGAGCTTCAGCACCGGCTCGGCCCTGGCGGATGCCAACCTGACCGAGTGGAAGACCGCCGTTCAAAGCCGCGTGCGAGCGGGCGTGGGAACGGTCCAGGTGACCCTGTTCACGCCCAGCTATACCCCCAATTCCAGGATCGCCACCGTCATCGTGTCGGTGCAGTTCAGCCAGGGCATCCGGGGGACCAAGACGGTAACGATGGGAACGAGGATCTCGGAATGAAGCCGGTGTTTCCGAACCGAGCGCAGGCGAGCGGCCCGTCGGGGAGCCGGCGCGGCTTCACCCTCATCGAGCTGCTCATCAGTGCGGCGGTCTTCCTCGTGATCCTCGGTGCCGTGTACCTGGTCTATACGACCAGCCACACCACCTACGCCCGCGGCGAGACCCGGGCTGAGCTCCACCAGACCACCCGGGCGGCCATGGACCTGATGGTCCGGGAGATCCGGATGGCCGGGTACTGGTGCAACCCGAGCTGCCCCGGCGGGATCCCCCACCCGATTCAGGAAGCCCAGGCGAGCGCCCTGAAGATCTACGGGGACATCGAGGGGACAAACACGACGCGCATCTACGTGGCCTACTATGTGAAAGACAACGACGACGTCAGGGTAGGGGGGGCGTGCCCGGCCGGAAAGGTCTGCACCCTGTACCGGCGCCGGTACGATGATCTCCTGCTGGCCCTGCAGCCCGAGGAGCAGATGGCGACGAATGTGCAGCAGCTGGCATTCCAATTCTTCAACAAGGATGGGACGGAACTGGTCCCGGGGGCGAACCCCCTCCTGGACGGCCTGGACGGCGCCCCGCTCCAATGGACCAACTTCCCCAGCATCATCGCCGCCTGGGCCGGCCGGGATGCGGTGCGGCGCATCAAGGTCCGGCTCCTGATCAAGGGGGATCCCGACAAGAACATCCCCACCTACGAATTGACCATGGATATTAGCCCCCGGAACCTGGGGGTCTAGCGGAGAAGGAGGCGGTTTCTCATGGGTGCACGGATCGGGATCGGGGGACATCGGGGGCGGCTGCTCGGCGACCGCCGCGGCATCGCGCTCCTCGTGGCCCTCCTCATCATGATCTTCCTCTCGTTGGCCGGGACGACCTTCCTGATGTTCTCCCTGACCGAGAGCCAGATCTCCACGAACCAGGCGGAGGCGGGGGTCGCCCTGGAGATGGCCGAGGCCGGGGTGGACCAGGTGATCTTCTGGATGGGGAATCCGCAGGTGTATGTCGACCAGGTAAACGCGGCGGGGGGAAATCCTGGCTTCTCCTTCCACCGGTACACCCGGACCACCAAGGACGGCAACGGCACCGAGACCTCGTACGTCGAGGGGAACGGGCAAACCTCCTACCTGATGACCACCGTGGCCGGTCAGCGCTTCTTCGAGAAGCGGGCCTGGGATGCCCAGAAGGACATCCCCTCCCTCGTCGGGAAGCTCGTGAGTGGGAGCTACGGGACCCCCCCGTTCCAGTTCAACGGGACCTACACGCCTGGCCTGACCCCTGGGGCAGCCGGGAGCCAGCCGGATCTGATCCTGGACGGCAGCCTCTGGTCGGCCCACCAGACGACCCTGGACAGCGCCTTCAGCACCCTCCAAGCGGCCACGGGCGGCCGCGTCCGCCGGATCGTGGTCTACCGCTCCTTGAGCGAGAACTCGGCGGCAACGGTCCGGGTCACCGGGGAGTCCCGGAGCGGCGTAAGCCGGACCGTCGAGATGGAGCTGATCCCCATCGGGGCGCCGGGCCTGGCCAACAGCATCGGCTCCGGCGGGACCGCCGGGTGGAACGGGAACTTCCGGGTCCACTGGGGAGGTGTCCGGTCCGTCGGGAACGTCACGCTGGCGAACCCCGGGAAAACCGCCTACCAGCAGCCTGCGCTGACGGGAGCCATTGACGGGGACAGCTTCGGGGGGGGGAACGTGGGCTACCACGTCGGGCCCCCGGGCGGCTACAGCACCTGGGATCACTGGTTTACCCTGAAGACGGCCGGGACCATTGACGGGTTCACCACTCAGGCCGACCTGAAGGATGCCTACGGCCAGAGCGCAACCTACTGGGGGGATAACCTCGTCCCGATGGACAGCAACGTGACGATTGACACGGTTGCCACATGGGACTACGCGAGCCTGAAGAAGCTCTCCCAGGAGAAGGGCTGGTACTACGAGTCCGGGACCGGGGGGAACGCGGGCAAGATCAAGGGCCCGAAGACCGGCGGGGTCTGGACCGACTTCAAGGCCGCCCTGGCGGGCCAGTCCGGGTTCATGTTCATCGATACCACGAACGGGGCCCCCCCGGCACCCGACGGCTCCAACCTGGCCAACTTCGATGTCAGCGGGAGCTGGTACACGGGCGTGAGCTCGTACGTCGGCGGCAACCTCGACTTCTCGGGTCTCGGGTCCGGGACCAGCACGGCTGCCATGACGCCGCCGTGGGACCCCACCCTGGGCGACCCGAGCCAGTCCGAGGATCCAGCGCTGCGCCAGTCCCGGACCATCGACGTCCACATCAAGGGCGCGTTCTACTCGGCCGGGACAGTCGAGGGCGGGGGGAACGTGAAGACATACGGAGCCTTCGTCGCCCTCCGCGGCTATGGCACCTCCGGTGACCCCGAGGTCTGGTACGATTGGGGCCTGCGAAACGGGATCCTGAGCGTCCCGCCCGTGCAGCGGGCCAGCAACACCTGGCACGAGGTCAAGGTGAACTGATCGCGGAACAATTGACGGTGTGCCGCCCCTCCAGCCGGGAGGGGCGGCCGTGTTTGATCGCACGAAACGTCGGGACCACAAAGCCTGGTGGCAAAATTTGCCAGCACGTCCAGATGCAGTTGCAAGAGCAGTCTCGCGGGAATCGCAGGGGAATTGGGCGCATTTTTCCCTTGACAAGCCTTTGTTTTAAAAGTATTAGCCAAACTGGCTTCACCTCGTTTCTCAGAACCGCAGATATCTAGAGGGTTTTAAAGATGTTTTCATTCTTGGCCCGGAAGAAGGACCTGGTGGGGCTGGATATCGGGGCCTCCTCGGTCAAGGCGGTGCAGTTACGCCAGGCGGGGAAGGGCTATGAGCTGATGCACCTGGGCATGGCGCCGCTGAACCCCGAGACGATCGTGGACGGGGTCATCATGGACGGCGGGAGCGTCATCTCGGCGATCCAGCAGATCTACCAGGAGCACGGCATCAAGACCAAGGACGTGGCCGTGGCGGTCTCCGGCCACTCGGTCATCGTCAAAAAGATCAAAATGCAGCAGATGAAGGAGGAGGAGCTGGCCGAGTCCATCCAGTGGGAAGCGGAGCAGTACATCCCCTTTGCCATCGAGGACGTAAACCTGGACTTCCAGATCCTGGAACCGCGGGGTGGGTCGGCGGAGATGGACGTCCTGCTGGTCGCGGTGAAGAAGGACGTCATCAACGATTACCTGACGGTCATCTCCTCGGCCGGCCTGAACGGCCAGGTGGTGGACGTGGACGCCTTCGCGCTGGAGAATGCCTACGAGATCTCCGGGGACCTCCCCCGGGACCAGATCGTCGCCCTCGTCAACCTGGGCGCCACGGTGATGAACATCAACATCCTCCAGCAAGGGGTGACCGAGTTCACCCGGGACTCGGCCATCGGTGGAAACCGGTACACCGAATCCATCCAAAAGATGCTCGGCCTCTCCTTCGAGCACGCCGAGAAGCTGAAAATGGGGACCCCGGTGGAGGGCCGGACCCTCTCCGAGGCCCAGCCGGCGGTCGACATGGTCAACACGGAGCTGGCCGGCGAGATCCGCCGCTCCATGGACTTCTTTCGCTCCTCCTCCCAGAGCGATACCATCCACAAGGTGGTCCTGAGCGGGGGGGGAGCGCGGCTCCCGGGGCTGGTGAGCTTCCTGGGCCAACACCTGGAGGTGCCGGTCGAGGTGGTCAACCCGCTCCGGGCGATCAAGACGGATCCCAAGAAGTTCGATCCCGAGTACCTCGAGTTCGTGGGGCCCCAGCTCGGGGTGGCCGTGGGGCTGGCCCTGCGGCAGGTCGGTGACAAATGATCAAGATCAACCTCCTCCCCCATGTTTCCCGGAAGAAGGCCGCCGTCAACCGTCAGGTCCAGTTGGCCGGGGTCGGGGCGGCAGCGGTAGTGCTGGTCCTGCTCTACGCCTGGTGGTACATGCTGAGTGCCTCGTGGAAGATTGAGGAGCAGATCAAGGTCACCCAGAACGAGCTCAAGCGCTACGAGGAGGTGGCCAAGAAGGTCGCCCAGTTCGAGGCGGACAAGAAGCGCCTGGAGGAGAAGATCAAGATCATCGACCGGCTCATCGCGTCCCAGACCGGCCCGGTGCGGCTGATGGATCAGATCAGCCGCCAGCTCCCAACCGAGGTGTGGCTCACCGGGCTCCGGGAGAGCGCGGGGCGGGTCATGCTGCAGGGCTACGCGTTCACCGACTTTGCCATCGCCGAGTACATGACCCGGCTGCAGCGGGACGCGGGGCTCTTCAGCGAGGTCGAACTCTCCTTCTCCGAGCGGTCCGAGGTTCAGAAGATCCCGGTGAAGCGGTTCGAGCTCGCCCTGAGACTCAAGGCCTGAGGGGGCGCCATGGACATCAAGGGCCTCTTCGCCAACATCCCAAAGCGCCAGCAGTACATCCTCGGCGGCCTGCTGGCTGCCGGCCTCCTCTACGGGTGGTGGGGGCTCCTCTTCAAGCCGGCCTGGGACAAGAACGATCAGCTCCAGAAGCAGCTGGATGGGCTGGTGTTCCAGCTCGACCAGAAGAAGCGGATCGCCGCCAACCTCCCCCGGCTCGAGGCGGAGATCAAGCAGCTTCAGGAGCGGCTGAAGGCGTCGGTCGCGCGGCTCCCGGAGGAAAAGGAGATTCCCACCCTCCTCACCCAGGTCAACAGCCTGGGCGAGGAGGCGGGGCTCGTCTTTACCCTCTTCCGGCCCCAGCCCACGGTGAAGAAGGACTTCTACGCCGAGGTCCCCATTCAGGTCCGGGTGGAGGGGAGCTTTCACGCCCTGGGGGCGTTCCTCGACCGGATCGGCAAAATGGAACGGATCGTGAACATCGGCGCGCTGAACGTGGCGCCGGCACCGGCCACGGGGCCGGGCGGGCGGCCGCGCGCCCCCGACCAGAGCATCATCGCGGACTTCAGCGCCACCACCTTCACTTTCGTCGCAACGGGGAGCTAATCGTGGGAGCAGGGGAGCGCCGGGCGGGGGGCAAGGGCGTGCCGGGAATGGCCGCCGCTGTGCACACCGCACTGGTGGGGGGCCTCCTTCTCGTCACGATCGCCTGCTCGCGAGATGCCCCGCCTCCGCCGCCACCTCCCCCTCGGCCGGCTACGGCCCCGCCTCCGGCCGCCCCCGCGCCGGCAACCGCCGTAGAGCCCCGGTTCACTTACCGGTCGGAGGGACGGCGGGACCCGTTCCGGAACATTCTGGATGCCCGGCTGGTGGAGGAGGGAGCAGAGGGGATCGACTACAGCAGCCTCAAGGTGGCGGGGATCGTGTGGGGGCGGCAAGCCTATTTTGCTCTGGTGGAAACGGCCGACGGGCTTGGTCACATCCTCCGCGTGAATGACCCCCTGGGCAAGACGGGCAAGGTCCGACAGATCACCCCCGAGGGGGTGGTGATCGAGGTCCGGGCCAAGGACTTCTCGGGCCGCTTGCAGACCCGGACCATCACGCTGGAGATGAAGAAGGAGGAGAAGCAATGAGTGCCACCCGCTCAGCGAAGGTGGCAGGGCGCCTGACCCCGGTCGTCCTGGGGCTGGCGCTGCTGGCCGCCTGCGCCGGGCCCGCAGCGGTGAGCGAGCCGAAGGCCGAGGAGCCGGCTGCCGTGGCCGCGGCCCCCTCCCCGGAAGCACCAGCCCTCGAGCCGCCGGCACCCGGTGCGGTCCCGGTCCCGACAGAGGAGGAGCGGGCGGCGGCCGAGAAGGCCATGCGCGAGGCGGAGGAGGCGGCGAAAACGGTCCCGGAACCGGCCAAGCCGGCGGGTCCGATCACGGTCACCGGCATTGAGATTCGAGATGTGGAGCCCACCGGGGCGGTCGTGGTTCTCACGGCCGACGGCCCGTTTGGCGCCTACGAATCGTTCTCCCTGCCCGAGCCGCCCCGCCTGGTCATCGACCTTCCCGAAGCGACGTACGCGGTCAAGCGCCCCGTGACGGCACCGAAGACGGGGCCGATCAAGCGCCTCCGCTCCTCGCAGTACAAGGTGAAGCCCGTCAAGACGACGCGCCTCGTCCTGGACCTCGGCGCCAACCTCCCCTACCAGGTGCAGGCCAAAAACGCGCAGTTCCATGTTCTGATCGGGGATGCGATTGCCAAGGCGGGTGCCCCCGAGGCGCCGATCCCTGCGGTCGCGGCCCCCGCCGAGCCTTCCGCGCCGGCCCCGCCCGTCCTCCCGGAGGGAGAGGGGAAGGTCACGGGGGTAACCTTCAAGCCGGCAGATGCCAGGTCGCGGATCCAGATCCAGACGGAGGGCCGGGTCTCCTTCAACCTGACCGAGCTCAAGGATCCCCCGAAGCTGGTCGTGGACGTGGCCGAGGCCACCATCGGCCCGGGCGTGAGCCGAAGCCTCGAGGTGGCGCAGCTGCCCGGGCCGGTCGAGCGCGTGCGCGCCGCCCAGTTCCGCACGCAACCGGAGAAGGTGGTCCGCGTGGTGGCGGACTTGAAACACCGGGTCCGGTACGAGGCGATCCAGTCGCCCACCGGCATCACGCTCGAGTTGAGCGAGCCGGCGGTGGCAGCCCCCCCCACGCGGCCCGCCCCGGCTCCCCCTGTGATGGCGGAGGCCCCCCGGCCGGTCCCGCCGGCCCCGGCCGTTTCGCCGCCGGCTCCGGCGGTCCCCGGAGCGCCTGAGGCCCCCGCGGCGGCCCCGGCCGCGCCTCCCGCACCGCCGGTGGCGGCGGCCCGCCCGGCTGCCGCGCCGCGGCCCGGCCGCCTCTCCATGGACTTCAAGGATGCGGACATCAACAACCTCCTCCGGATCATCGCCGAGGTGAGCGGCCAGAACATCGTGGCCGGGGACGAGGTGAAGGGGAAGGTCACGGTCCGCCTCGTGGACGTGGACTGGGAGAAGGCCCTGGACACCATCCTCCGGATCAACAACTTCGACTATGTCCGGGACGAGAACATCATCCGGGTCGCGTCCCGGGCGAAGCTCGAGGCGGACGCCGCCTCCCGGGCGAAGGCCGCCCTGGCGGTCCAGGACGTGAAGCGGGCCGCCCCGTTGAAGACCGCGATCCTGAGCGTCAACTACGCGAAGCCGCCCGAGATCGTGAAGGCCCTGGATAAGATCAAGACGCCGGGCCGGGGCAGCATTTCGGTGGACGAGCGGACCGCCACCCTCATCATCGAGGACACCGAAGAGACCATCCAGAAGATGCGGGAGCTGGTGGCCCGGCTCGATATCCCCACCCCCCAGGTCATGATCGAGGCCCGCCTCGTGGAGATCGCCGCCGACCACTCCCGCGAGTTGGGGATCGAGTGGGGCGGCCGCTATAACCCGGGCACCCCGAGCGGTGGGGGGAGCGCGATCGGGATCTCCGACATCTTCGGGGCTGCCAGCACGCTGGTCCCTAGCCTTTCCTCGGTCGCGGGACAAACCGGTTTTCTCGCCGGGCAGGACATCCCGCACGCCATCAACCTGCCAACCACGAACACCGCGGGCACCTTCGGGGTTACCGTCGGTCGGGTAGACGGCCGGTTGGTCCTCGGGGCCCGGCTGAGCCTCTTCGAGACCCAGGGGAAGTCCCGGACCCTCTCCACCCCGCGGATCACCACCCTGGACAACGAGGAGGCCGAAATCCGCGTCGGGACGCAGGTGCCGTTCACGACCGTGGACAGCAGCGGCCGGACGGTCATCGCCTTCCAGGACGCCTTCCTCCGCCTGAAGGTGACCCCTCACGTAACCGCCGATAAGCATGTCTCCATGAAGATCGAGGCGGAGAATACGGTCCAGGGCACGCGGATCGACTTCTCGGGCGGGTTCGCCTTCCCCCTGAACCAGCGGAAGGCCACGACCCGCCTCCTGGTCGCCGATGGGAGCACGGCCGTCATCGGCGGCCTGGTGCAGACCCTGGAGACCAACCGCGAAAGGAAGGTGCCCTGGCTCGGCAACATCCCCGTCCTGGGCTGGCTCTTCAAGACCCGAACCGAGAACATCGATCCGGAGCGGACGGAGCTCCTCATCTTCATCACGCCCACGCTGGTGGAGGAGGTCCGGCAGGCGCGGCGGTAACTCGGGCCTACGCCGAGCACGGAAACGCACCCTCCGGGGTGCGTTTTTGCTTCCGCGAGCCATCGCGCATCGAGTACAATCTCCCCGCCCGAGAGGAGGCGGAACGCGCATGCGTCGACTTTGCCTTGCCCTGATGGTCCTGGCCGTGGCGTCCCCCGCCCCGGCCGCGGAGCACCTGCCCAAGCTGGCCCTGGCCCTGGGGGACACCTCCTTCCTGCGTGAGGAGGTTGTCGCGGAAGCCGGGGCTGTCCTCAGGACCGATCCGGGGGAGTTTGCCCTGGACGAATACAGCCTGGTGGTTCTGGCCAACGTGCCCCTGGCAGCCGTCCCGGCGGCCGTCCGCGAAGGGCTTCCCGACTTCGTCAGCAAGGGGGGCTCCCTCCTCGTAACCGGCGGGACCGGGGCCTTCGGCAGCGGCGGCTACGAGCCGATCGCCCCCCTCCTGCCCTTTTCCCTCCGGGGGGGGGCCGACTGGCGGGCCAACCCGTTCAAGCCTGTTCTGCTGCTGCAGTCGGGCCACCCTATCTTCGCCGGCGTCAGCTTCCCGACCATCGGGGCCTTCAATGACATGAATCCCCGCTCCGGGGCATCGGAGCTGGCCCAGTATCAGGGCGGGGCGACCACCGGCGGGGCGAAGTTCAGCTCCCCCCTGATTGCGGAGGCCGGCCTGGGATCGGGCGCTGTGGTAGGGGTCGCCTTCGACCTCGCCGCTGAGATCCGGGGAGGGTGGGGCGAAGGCGCTCAGTTTGTCCGGAACCTGGTGAACTACCTGGTGGCGCGGTCCCCGCTCGTGCCCAAGCCCCGGAAGAAGTCCTGATCATGCTGCGTTACCTGACCGCCGGAGAGTCCCACGGACCCGCCCTCACCGCGGTCCTGGAGGGCATCCCGGCCCGGCTCCCCCTCGACGCGAAAGAGATTGACGACGAGCTTGCCCGCCGGCAGCAGGGGTACGGCCGGGGGGGGCGGATGAAGATCGAGCAGGATAGGGTCATCCTCTCGGCGGGCGTTCGTCACGGCCTCACTCTTGGTTCCCCGATCGCCTTGACCATCGTGAACCGCGACTTCGAAAACTGGCGGGACACGATGGGCGTGGAGGCCGAGGCGACGGGACGGGACGCCCGGCCTCCCGTGACCCGTCCCCGGCCCGGGCACGCGGATCTGCCCGGGGCCCTCAAGTACGGACAGCTGGACATCCGGAACGTCCTCGAGCGGGCCAGCGCCCGCGAGACGGTGGCCCGGGTGGCGGTGGGGGCCGTTTGCAAGCGCCTGCTCCGGGAGTTCGGCGTCACCCTCATGAGCCACGTCCTGGAGATCGGGGGGGTCCGGGCGGAGATCCCGTCCCTGTCGGTGGTCGAGCTCCGGGGGCTGGCCGAAGCCTCCGCCGTCCGGTGCGTGGACGCGGCCGCGACGGAGGGCATGGTGGCCAAGATCGACGAGGCCAAGAAGCGGCGGACGACGCTGGGGGGACTCTTCGAGGTGCGGGTGGAGGGGGTGCCACCCGGGCTGGGATCCTTTGCCCAGTGGGACCTCCGCCTCGACGGTCGGCTGGCCCAGGCCCTCATGAGCATCCAGGCCATCAAGGCGGTCGAAATCGG
This sequence comes from Candidatus Methylomirabilis sp., assembly GCA_036000645.1. Classification (NCBI taxonomy): domain Bacteria; phylum Methylomirabilota (SeqCode); class Methylomirabilia (SeqCode); order Methylomirabilales (SeqCode); family Methylomirabilaceae (SeqCode); genus Methylomirabilis (SeqCode); species Methylomirabilis sp. (SeqCode). Next base: position 239 of record DASYVA010000227.1, on the reverse strand, counting down.
AGAGGGATTCGACGTGGTCCGGCGGTTCGGATCGGAGGCCCACGACGAGATATTCCATGACGGGGAGCGCTTTCACCGGAGGACCAACCGGGCCGGGGGTCTGGAGGGGGGGGTGACCAACGGGGAGGCGATCGTCGTCCGGGCAGCCATGAAGCCGCTTTCCACCCAGTACGCTCCGCTGGCGTCCGTGGACCTCCTGACCACGGAGCCATTCCAGGCCAGCGTCGAGCGCTCCGACG